>PLMX01000029.1 GCA_003142635.1 Syntrophaceae bacterium
TTTAATTGCCGAGGTAATAGCTAGTGTTTTGTCCCAGAAATAAATTGACAAAGTCTTTTGATCTTTTCCAAGATTGAGTCTGCCGTAGCTGTCCATGCAAAGGGACGCGTAGTGGCGTTGTAATGTTGGACAAACTTATCGATCTTGGATACGAGTTCCTTGACACTTTTGAATGTGCCCCTTCTAAGGGCGCGCTGAGTGATGATATTGAACCAGATTTCCACCTGGTTGAGCCACGAAGCAGATGTCGGTGTATAGTGAACGTGGTAGCGAGGACGCGCCGCCAGCCACCGTTTGACCTTGGGGTGCTTGTGGGTCGCGTAGTTGTCCACTACGAGATGGATATCCAGTTCGGCAGGCGTATTGGCATCCACACGCTTAAGGAAGCTAAGATATTCCTGATGTTCGGTGTGATAATCCAAAATTGACCAGGAGAAGGGGTTAGTGATAACCGAAAATTGACCACCCTGAGCCGTTGTCTTCCTGCTAAAGTGGGTTGGGATTTACCAACCATTTTTGGAGGAGGAGAAGGAGTGCTCAAGATGGATCAGTATGAGATGATAAGGACGGGCTGTCGGGTGTATGGTCAAAATATCAGTGAGATGGCCAGGATGACAGGGCATTCGCGCAACACGATCAAGAAGGCGATACGGGGTGAGCCGTGGGGTTACAAGGAGAGGGCGCATCAGCCGTTTCCTGTACTTGACAAGTACCTGACAGTTATCGATGGCTGGCTTACGGGTGACAAGGACAAGCCGAAGAAGCAGCGCCATACGGCGCGTCGGGTATACAATCGTTTGGTGGAAGAGCATGGGTATAAAGGGAGCGAGCCAACTGTCCGCCGATATGTTCGGTTTGCGAAGATGGCTTTGGGGATCGATACGCCCTGCGCTTTTATTCCATGCGATCCGGAGGCGGGTCATGAAGGGGAAGTGGATTGGGGCACGGCGACGGCGATCCTGGCCGGGGAGGAGGGCCGGCTGAAGTTTTTCTGCATGCGGAGCAAGTATTCCGGCAAGCACTTTGTACGCTTTTATTCTTGTGAGCGGCAACAGGCATTTTTTGATGCACACATCCATGCGTTTTCCTTTTTTGGCGGAATTTTTCCGGTCCTGATTTACGATAACCTGACGACCGCGGTACATAAGGTGTTACGCGGGAGAGATCGGATTGAGCAAGAGGGATTCGGCAAGTTCAGGGCGTACTACAGTTTTGATGCCCGTTTCTGCAATCCCGACAGCGGTCACGAAAAGGGTGGCGTTGAAGGGTTGGTTGGCTTTGCAAGGCGCAATTACATGGTTCCTGTTCCGGAAGCCGCCAACCTGGAAGAGCTCAACGAGAAGGTTCTTCGGCAGTGCGTTTCTTATGGTAATCACAAAATGGCCGGCCGGGATCGGCCTGTGAATGAGTTGTATGAATGTGAGAAGGAGCATCTTCTTGCCCTTCCCGAAACTGTTTTCAGCAACGTAAAGACATCTGCCGGCCGGGCCGACAAGTATGCCACGGTCATTGTGGATAAGAACCGGTATTCCGTTCCGAGCCGTTATGCGGGATTTCGAGTGAAGGCGTTGCACCATGCGGATCGGGTGGAGATTTTCATTGGCGCCAAGAGGGTGGCTACGCATGAGCGGTCGTACGGCAACAATAAATGGATTCTCAACCCGGATCATTATCTGGAACTACTCGAACAGCGCCCGATGGCTTTCAACAGCGCCAGACCCATTCGGCAATGGCGCAAGAGCTGGCCTCAGGCCTTGAACAAGCTGCTGGAGAGATTTTGCCGCGCTCAGGGGGAGACAAAAGGCATCAAGGATTTCATTGCCGTTTTGATGTTCTACAGGGATTATGAGGCCGGCGAGATTGAAGCCGCCGTTGAGCTGGCCATAGAGAATAACATCAGCGTCAGCGATGGGGTGCGTCATCTTCTTGCTTACACCGGCGACGCCGATATGACCATCGCCCCCTTAGCCTTCTGGCCGAGCCTGCCGCCTCCCGACATAGCGGTTTATGGGCAACTGGGAGGTGTGCAATGACAGCCGGGGCATTGATCGAGTTGCAGGCAAATCTCAAGGCACTGAATCTCTCCAGCATGACCCGCAATCTGGAGGGTTCCCTGCGGCAGGCGCGAGAGAGTGGAATCGGTTATGATGAGTTTCTCATTGAGCTGACCACCGCCGAGCTGCAGGCCAGGGCGGAAAACAGTCTCAATCGCCGGGTCAGGGAGGCGAAGTTCCCTCTTTTGAAACCCTTGGAGACCTTCGATCTGGCGGCTGTGCCGGACTTGGACATTCGGCTTTTTCGGGACCTTGCGGGAGGCGGTTATATTCGGGAACACAGGAACGTCATTTTTCTTGGGCGAAGCGGCGCCGGTAAAACCCACATGGCCACCGCCCTGGGAATCGAGGCCTGCAAGAATAACTTTCGGACCCGCTTTACCAGCTGCTACGGTCTGGTCAATGAACTGATCGAAGCAAGACAAGAGAGGGCGTTGCAACGTCTTGTCCAAAGGTATGTCCGATACGATTTGCTTATCCTGGACGAACTCGGATATATTCCTTTTTCCAAGGAAGGATCGGAACTGCTTTTTCAGGTGCTGGCGGAAAGACATGAGAAAGGGTCGGTGATGATCACCACCAACCTGGGCTTCGCGGACTGGACCCAAGTGTTTGGCGATCATGCCATGACCGCCGCTTTGCTTGATCGACTGACCCACAAAGCCCATATCGTCAGCTGTAACTGGGATAGCTACCGGCTCAAACAAAGCCTTAAGGAAAAAGGGAAACAAGGGAGGACACCCCATGCAAATAACGGTTTATAATCCACAAAAAAGCCGACTGGAAATGATTGACGCAGAATTCACGAAAGACAACACAACCTGGTTTGGCAACTGCAGAAACACCCGCGATGTCTCTATGATTACGGATACTGACGGGGATATCCTGATCAGTGAATTCGATTACTCGTATCCATTCATGATTTATGGCGTGTCGAGATCCGATATTGATTTTGACCAGAGAAAAGCAAAACAGCTCAGACGCCGGTACGAATAAAACCGGACAAGAGGATCGGTGAAAACAGCGGCTTGAGAAACGGAGGGAGCCATTAAGACGACCGGAGTTTCTCAAGCCCTTCCCGATAACGAAGGGGTGAGATGATTAACCCTCGTCATCTCGAACTTTAAACATCGCTCAGGGGTGGTCAAATTTAGGTTATCACAGATGGTCAATTTTCGGTTGACATTTCCATGATGTCGATGGCGGCGTTTGCAGGCTGTTAGCACCTGTCCCGTTGCGATGTTTAAAGCGGCAAAAAGAGTTGTGGTTCCATGGCGCACGTAGTCATGGGTGACACCTTCCACGTACCCCAGACCTATGGGCAAAATAGGCTGGGTGCGATTCAGGGCTTGGATCTGGCTCTTTTCATCCACACATAGCACCACCGCTTTGTCGGGAGGATTCAAATAAAGTCCCACGATGTCGCGAACCTTCTCTACAAAGAAGGGGTCAGTGGACAACTTGAAGCGTTGCTGGCGATGAGGCTGAAGACCAAAAGCTCTCCAGATGCGGTGGATGGTAGGTCTGGTTAATTCGGTTTCCTGAGACAGGGAACGAATGGTCCAATGGGTGGCGTTTTTAGGCTTGGTTTTTAGGGTCTTATGGACAACTTCGGCGACCTCTTCGTCGGAAATAGAGCGTGGCCTTCCAGGTCGGAGTTCGTCGTGGAGACCCGAAAGCCCTTGCTCGATATACCTCTGGCGTCACTTGCATACCATCTGGGGGCTCAGAGAAACTCTTTCAGCAATGATGCGGTTGGTTTCTCCCTCTGCGGCCATCAGGATGATTTTGGCCCGTGTTATAAGACCATGGGGCAGACTGCGAGAATTAACTATGGCATTCAACTGCCTTTGATCCTCCGTACTCAAAACGATGGGGATTCTCGGTCGGCCTGTTTTCATGGGCGTCCTCCTTGAAAGCGATGATGCCCATATTATATGAAAGAATAAACATATTCAAGTTATTTAAGAGACAATACACTAGCCTCTCGCTATATAGTCGATAGTGATTTGTTTTAAGACGGCATCATGAAAACCATTAGGAATATCTTTTTCTATTTCTCCGATAGTCATACAGGTGCCTTTCGAAAAATTAATGGAATAGGCTATCCATAAGGGCAATGGGGGTCAGGTCTTTACTTTCTTCATTTCACGAATTATTGAGCCAGTACAATCGTCCTCTTTATTCTTCCTAGTATAACGTTTCACTAATA
>PLMX01000049.1 GCA_003142635.1 Syntrophaceae bacterium
CACGGCGGTTACGGCTACATGGAGGAATATTCGATTTGCCGTTTCGCAAGAGATGTGCGGGTTATTCCCATATTTGCAGGCACCACGGAAGTCATGAAGGTAATCGTGGGCCGCATGATGGGACTGTAGTCGTTTAAAAAGGAGGGAAAGAAAGAAGGAGGAGGGACGATGAGGACTTATATGTCCTGGCAGGATGAGTACAAGAGCAAGCTCATGACGGCGGAAGAGGCAGTAAAAAAAGTGAAATCGAACGATGTGGTGGGGTTCGGCCTTTCATTGGGGGCGCCTACAGCTCATCTTGTGGACGCCCTTTTGGCGCGGGCCGGTGAATTAACAGGCGTCCGAATCTTAGATGCTGTGCCGATCCGGCCGATGAAATTGTACGATCCGGATTTCATGAACAGCATCCGGGAGTCTTTCACATACAGTTCATTATTATACAATCCTCTCAACCGGAAATTGGCCCAGAGCAAAAATGTGGATTATCAAATTGTCAACAGCTCTGATTCCGGCGAACGGGTGGGGCGGATATGCAATGTGGCCATGGTCTGCGTGTGCCGTCCGGAGGCGGGCATGGTCAATCTGGGACTGACCAATTTCTTTTCCCCGGGGATGATTCGGGGGGCTGAAATCGTGATAGCCGAAGTCAACGATCAGATGCCCATGGTGTATGGCGATAACTGGATGCCGATTTCCGAGTTCGACTGCTTCGTCGAACATTCCAGCCCGATTCCGGAGTTCAAGCGCAAGGGGGAGCCCTCCCACCTGGAATTCGCCATTGCGGAAAACGTCGCGTCGCTTATCAGAGACGGGGACTGCCTGCAGATGGGAATAGGAACGCTGCCGGAGGCCATTATCCGGCTCCTCCGGGATAAAGGGAAAAAAGATCTCGGTGTGCATACGGAGATGTTCCCCATGGGATTGCCGCATCTGGTCAAGGAAGGGATTGTCACCAACAAGTTGAAGAGGGTTCACACGGGAAAGACGGTCGCAAGCTTCTGCATGGGAGACCGTGATATGTATGAGTTCGTTACGCGCAACCCGGACTGCGTCTTTTATCCCACCGCTTATATCAACGCCCCTCACCTGCTGCGGGAGATAGACAATCTGGTATCGATAAACATGGACCTGGAAGTAGATTTCATGGGTCAGTTGAATTCCGAGAGGGTCGACTTCCGTATGGTGGGCGCTGCCGGAGGGCAGCTGGATTTTGTCATCGGAGCCGCGTGGTCGAACGGCGGAAGGGCAGTCAATGTCCTGCCATCGACACGGACACTGAAGTCCGGCCAGGTTGTCTCTACTATTGTACCTCAGTTGTCACCCGGCGCGCTTGTCATCGTGCCGCACATGTACAGTCAGTTTGTTGTAACAGAACATGGCATTGCGGATCTGTTTTACAAATCCATGCGCGAGAGGGCCGATGCCTTGATTGCCATAGCCCATCCGGATTTCCGGGCGGAGCTCAAGAAGGAAGCCAAACTAATTCTTTATTGAACGGGAATATGATTCTGAAGAAGATAAGACTTTTGTTGAAAGGAGAAAACTAAATGGATGTTAAAAGTTGTAAAGCGATTGTAACAGGCGGTGCATCGGGACTCGGCGAAGCGTGCGTCCGCAATCTGGTGGGCCTGGGCGGTAAGGCGGCGATCCTGGATTTCGATGCGACCAAGGGAGAGAAGCTTGCCGCAGAGATGGGAAAGAGTGTCATCTATGCCAACACGGATGTGACGAGTGAGGAAAGCGTGCAGGCGGCCATCAAGAAAACGATGGATGCCTTTGGAGCGATAAATATTTTGATCAACTGCGCCGGCGTGGGAGATCCCGGGAAGGTTCTTTCCAAGAAAGGCCCCATGGCGCTCTCCTACTTCAACCGCGTGGTGCAGATAAACCTGGTGGGCACCTTCAATGTCATCAGGCTCGCGGTGGAGCAGATGGTCAAGAATACCGGAAATAAAGACGGTGAGAAAGGTGTCATCATCAATACCGCCTCGGTCGCCGCCTTCGATGGCCAGATCGGACAGCCGGCATATAGCGCCTCCAAGGCCGGTGTCGTCGGCATGACACTGCCCATTGCCAGGGAGTGCGCCGATTATGGCATCAGGGTAATGACGATTGCACCGGGGCTCTTCAATACACCGATGCTCGCGCAACTGCCCGAGGCGGCGCGCGAAGCCTTAGGCAAGATGGTTCCGTTCCCGCAGCGTCTCGGCGATCCCATGGAATATGCAAAAATGGCCCAGCATATCATCGAGAATCCCATGCTCAATGGAGAGGTCATAAGGCTCGATGGCGCCATCCGCATGGCGGCGAAATAGAAAATTTCAAACAACAAAGTCCTGCATTGTATTGTTGTGATTTTGCATGCAAGGACGAAAAGAAACCAAGAAGGAGAATAGAAAGAGATGGAAAGCAAAAATGGTATCGTGATGGTAAGTGCGGTGAGAACGCCGTTCAGCAAATTCGACTCCGCCATGGCGGATATACCGAGCATCGACCTCGGTGTAATGGTCATGAAAGAGGTGATCGAGCGGGTGAAAATCAAGCCCGAGGAAGTGGATGACATCAGTTACGGGAGCTGCATCCCGGCGGAAGT
>PLMX01000113.1 GCA_003142635.1 Syntrophaceae bacterium
ACTTTTAATTCTTAATTGGCAAGTGCGTATTAATGTTTGACATCGGGGTCTTTTTTTACCTATAATTACTGTTCTGGATCGGCTAGCATCAGACAACAGCCCCAATTCCTGAAGGAGAGGGCTTGAGGTCATAGCGGCTCGATCGCTAAGTAGAAGAACATGAGGCTCAAAGAGCATCAATTATGAGGATAAGAAATTTAGATACGGGCAGGATAGGCATTATCGGGCCGGGGAGGCTCGGTACGTCCCTTGCGTATAAGTTCGGCAGGGATAATAAAAGGGTAACCCTCTATTATCATGATACCGACGTTTGCCGTGCAATCAATACAGATCACCTCAATCCCAAACACTTGACCAAGGAGCTTGCGCGCAGACTCGGTGGCATGGATAACGTGCCTAGGTTATCTCCCACGGTCTATGCAACGAATGACCTGGAGCGCGTAGTTGACGATAACGATTTCATTTTTCTTACGATCACCATGAACAGGCTTCCGGAGTTTTTGGATTACCTGAAGCCGATGCTTGAGAAGAAAGCGGGAGATACGTGCCTGGTCACCCCGATCAAGGGACTCATTTCCGACGAGATCACAAAGGAACTTATCACGCCGTCGCAATTGATTAATAATAGTCTGTTCAACTTGAAAGAAAAGTATGAGGTGGTGTGTATCGGCGGTCCCTTTTTTGATATGGATATCATGCTGGGGCATCCCGTGTGCGTCACCGTTGCAGGGAACAAAAGCATCGCAATAATAATAAGGGATGAGATCATCAGGTTCAACCGCAGAGAATTTACATCTTTCTATAATTTTGATATTGTCGGGGTGGAGGCGTGCGGCGCGCTTAAAAACATTGTGGCAAACATCATGGGAGTCCTGCATTCTCTGGATCTTGGTGATTCAATCCCGGGCACCATATTTGCCAGGTCCGGCGTGGAAATACGATCGCTGGCAAAATTGCTGGGCGGCGGTTTCCAGGCGTTTCATAGCCAGGCGGGTGTCGGAGATATGTATATAACCCTGTCGTCCGTCGCGAGCAAGAATTACCGGTACGGAAAATTTTATTACGAATTATATACGGGCAATCCCATTGAAACGAATATCAAGGTGTTGGAGAAGATAGACGGTACGCCGGAAGGGCCGAATACCATAAGAAACGTTAATAAATATCTGGAAAAGAAAAATATGTACAGCCCGCTTTTTCACTGCGCCTATAAGATATTTAATGAAGTGGGACATAAGAAGGATATCAAGGAGCAGATCATCCAGGCATGCCAGTTCGACAGGAGAACGAGGGAGTATATCGGGCCCGTATCGAGGGTGCTGTACAAAATCTTTCCCAACTTATGGTATCGAAGGCATAAAGGACTACTGTCGAACCTCGAAGTGTAACCGAGTGCATCGCTGGTCTTGATGAGAAATAATGACAAGAGCAGGGCTTGGCAAAGCTCTCAATAAATACCAAAGGAGAACATGATATGGAACAGGTCAAGGTAGTATTGAACGACGACGAGATACCAAAGCAATGGTACAACATCCAGGCTGACCTGCCGACTCCCATGAAGCCTCCACTTCATCCGGGGACGGGGAAGCCTGTTGGGCCTGACGATCTATCCCCTGTCTTTCCCATGAATCTCATAGAACAGGAAGTAAGCCAGCAGCGCTGGATCGACATTCCCGAACCTGTCCTGCAGAAATATCTCCTATGGCGACCGACGCCGCTTTCCCGGGCCTTGAATTTTGAAAAGCTCCTCGGCGCTCCTGTAAAGATATACTACAAGAATGAAGGTGTCAGCCCCGCCGGTTCCCATAAACCGAATACAGCCATTGCCCAGGCCTATTATAACAAGATTTTTGGAATTAAGCGCCTCGCTACGGAAACCGGGGCCGGCCAATGGGGTAGCGCACTGGCCATGGCATGCAAGATGTTCGATCTTGAATGCAGGGTATATATGGTGAGGGTCAGCTACGAACAGAAGCCTTACCGTCGCATGATGATGAATACGTGGGGAGCAGAATGCATCCCCAGTCCGAGCACCATGACAAATGCGGGAAGGCAGGTACTGGCGGAGCACCCCGATTCGCCGGGCAGCCTTGGCATCGCCATCAGTGAAGCTGTTGAAGATGCAGTTACCCATCAGAACTCCCGCTATTCCCTCGGGAGCGTGTTGAATCACGTCCTTTTACACCAGACCATCATAGGCCTGGAGGCGCAGAAGCAGATGGAAAAGATAGGCGTATATCCCGATGTCGTGATAGGCTGTGCGGGAGGCGGAAGCAATTTTGCCGGCATCGCCCTTCCGTATGCAAGAGACAAGATTCATGGGAAGAAAGTCCAGATCATCGCCGCGGAGCCCTCCTCCTGTCCGACGATGACCAAAGGACCATTTGCTTACGACTTCGGCGACCTTGCAAAAATGACGCCCCTTCTTCCCATGCATACTTTAGGGCATGATTTTGTGCCGGCGCCAATCCATGCGGGAGGATTGCGCTATCACGGCATGGCCCCCATAGTCAGCCACCTCGTCAATGAAAAACTGGTTGAGGCGAGGGCATATAACCAGATGGAGACCTTTGATGCGGGCGTGAAGTGGGCCCGTAACGAAGGGTTTATACCGGCGCCGGAAACGAATCACGCAATAGCCGCTGTGGTGGATGTGGCTATGAAGGCGAAAGAGGAAGGCAAGGAGAAAATCATCCTTTTCGATTGGAGCGGCCACGGCCTTGTTGATCTTGCCGCTTATGACGCCTATTTCGCAGGAAAGCTTGAGGCCTATGAGTTGCCGGATGAAGAGATTCGGAGGGCATTGAAGGCAATTGAGGGACTGCCGAAGCCATAAATAAATCAGCCTTCCATAAACGCTTAAGCCGTCAGGGGAAAAACAAGATTCCCCTTGACGGCTTATTTGTTTTTAGGGATGGTATGAGACATAATAGAATTTGGCGGCAGCGCCTTCTCGCAGCTTGCTGCAGAGAATTTCCAATGGCATTATTAATGCCGCGGGCTGATATGGTGGATAAGTATGACCAATTAGAAATCAGATGTTCCCGGCTGGGGGGTGAAGTCAACTTCTCCTACTGCCGGAAGGAGGGCGGAGAACTGCCATGTCCCCGCATCGTCAGTTGCTGGTATTCCTTTTTCCCCATTGAACAGTATCTGAGAGAAAGCATGGACGAAAAGTCATGGAATACTTTTGTTGGTCAGATGTCTAAAGACAAGATCACAACGCTTATCGAACTTATCGAGACAGCGAAAAAGCGTTCTCAAATCAAAGATGAGTGATTATTATGGATCTCTTTGATCAGAAAGATACCGACATCGATCTCAGTCCCCTGGCAGATAAGATGCGCCCCCGGGCTCTCAACGAATTCGTCGGGCAGTCACACCTCCTGGGCCTGGGCAGCCTTCTTCGGCGAGCCATTGAAGAAGATAGGCTTTTTTCGATGATCTTCTGGGGACCGCCCGGCTCGGGAAAGACCACTCTGGCCCGTGTCATCGCCCATGAAACAAAATCCCATTTTGTGAGTTTCTCCGCTGTCCTTTCGGGCGTCAAAGAAATCCGGGCTGTTGTTGATGAGGCGCAATCCCAATGGCGCTACCACCGCAAGAAAACGATCCTCTTCGTAGATGAAATCCACAGATTCAACAAGGCACAGCAGGATGCCTTTTTGCCCCATGTCGAAAAAGGCCTCATTACACTCATTGGTGCGACTACGGAAAATCCCTCCTTTGAAGTGATTTCGCCGCTCCTGTCCAGGACGCGGGTCATGCTGCTGAAGCCCTATTCTGACAGCGAACTGGCGGTTATTATCAACCGGGCCGTGCATAACAAAGAAAAAGGACTCGGAGACCTTGATTTCGAGATAGAACCGGACGCGGTTGAGCATATAATCTGGTCGGCCGACGGAGACGCCCGCATGGCCTTGAACAGTCTTGAGGCGGTAGCGTCTCTCCTGCGGAAGGAGGAGACGGGCGCAAGAAAAATTACCCGCGTTGTGGTGGAGGAAGCCCTCCAGAAGAAGGCGTTGCAGTATGACAAGGGAGGTGAGGAACACTACAATCTC
The DNA here is from genome assembly GCA_003142635.1 of Syntrophaceae bacterium. Lineage (GTDB taxonomy): Bacteria > Desulfobacterota > Syntrophia > Syntrophales > UBA2185 > Fen-1135. The sequence goes on from PLMX01000113.1 coordinate 4,062, forward strand.
ATCTCAGCTTTTCACAAGAGCCTTCGCGGCAGCGACCCGGACGCCGCCCTCTACTGGCTGGGCCGCATGCTTGCCGCCGGCGAAGACCCACTCTACATAGCCAGGCGCATGGTGAGATTCGCTTCGGAGGATGTTGGCAACGCCGAGCCTGCGGCTCTCGGAATCTCAGTTTCAGCCATGCAGGCATTTCATTTTATCGGTCTTCCTGAAGGGGAACTTGCCATCGCCCAGGCCGCCGTTTACCTTGCTACTGCCCCGAAGAGCAATTCACTTTATATTGCTTACGGCAAGGTCAAAGAAAGGATAAGCGAAACCGGCGCCCTCGCCGTGCCGCTCCATATAAGGAATGCCCCGACGCGCTTGATGAAAGATCTTGGTTACGGCAAGGGCTATCAGTACGCCCATGAATTTGAGGATGCCTATGTCCCTCAGGACTATCTGCCGGACGAACTTATGGGAGAGGTCTATTACAGACCTACAGCGCGGGGACATGAGAAGGTCATCAAAGATAGAATCGAGAAGTGGCGAAAGCTGCGAGAGTCGGCGCATGAACAAGGCAAAAAAAAAGGGGAGACTTGATGTCTCCCCAAGGTCAGGAGGAGTGAAGGTGTTTACCTTCTTAGTTTTGGAGTTTACTACCGGCCAATCATGCCCGTTATTAACCGATAATTAACTTGTTGTTATGCTTTGAGGATGCATAGGTCATGCCATGATCCGGCAAATGCATGTAAGTCATTTATATTACGTAACTAATGGGGTATGTCTGAGGCAAATGACGTGGCCGCCGGAGGAAAGGGAAGGGCAATAAATGTCGATGAGGGTTGCTGGTAAATGGTTATAGTGCTGGAAAAAACAAGTACTTAAGAGATGAACGTCAATTGTTTTTGGAATCGACATAATTGTCGGATTCTTTCAGTCCATTCTGCAATTTTAGGGGAAGAATTCGTTGACTTTTCATGCTGATGAAATATGATGGCACACCTCTAAAGGACAGTAGAAACGCTGCTTCCCTTTAGCGACGACTAATCGGGGTTGTGGATATAAAGAATAATATAAACGAAGAGTTGCATGGGCATTGGTAGATGAAGACACAGAATAAAGTTATATGGCAGCACCGCACTCCTGACTACGGCCGGCGTTTCCTGCAGCCCATCGCTGTTACAATCGTCTGCACTGTTTTCATCTGTCTTATCCTGATCATGGGCATCATGGACATCCGGCGTAGCGACCGGAGCCTCATGGGTTTCATGGAGAGTCAGGGCCTGGCTATAATCGGGGTCGTCGAGAGGCTCGCCCAGGAAAACCTCAATGCCTTGATTCAGGCTTATCAAAGGGACAGCGGCGGCACATTTGCTCCACCTGTTGATGAGGCCTTATTACCGCAGAAGTCACTAACGGCTGCCCTTGTGGATATGGGACGCGAAATTGATAATCAATGGAAGGCAAATCACCTGAGCGACGAATATCTAAGGAGATTTGCTGAAGAGAAGGGTCTGTGGTTCGTGGCTGTCCTGGGTAGAAGGGGAAAGGTCGTCTACCAGAATAGGGCTCTCCATGCAGACATCATCGGCGGAGATGCGAACAGGGTATTGGGTAAGGACGCCATCACCATTGATCTTTTCTCACGGCTCGGCAAGGACAAGAAGATCGGGTTTGTAGCACTACGGCGCACGGACGGCAGCGGGACGGTCATCATCGCTCTGGACCGCGACGGGCAGAGATATTGGGGCATCAAAGTGTCGGTGGAAAAGGCCCTGGAGAGATTGGGACAGGGACAGGGTTTGGTCTATATTAAGATCATGGATCAGCGAGACATGATCCTGGGCAGTTCGGGGCAAGCGCCTGATACAGAGGAACAGGGTAAGATGCGCATTGATGAAATCCTTGCCGGCACAAAAAAATTTGAAAGCAAGAAGATTGTATCCCACGGCAAAAAACTCCTGGAGATGGCTGCACCCATATACCTGTTCGGCAAGGTGGCAGGGGTCGCGAGGCTTGGTCTTGATCGCGAGGGAACGGATGAAATCCTTGCAGAGAACAAGCGAAATATGATCTTCTTTATGTCATCCGTTATTCTGATTACGCTCCTGGCGATGTGGATACTCTATCACAATCAGAACAGGCATCTGGCGGGGATCGTCGAGATGGAAAGACAGCTCGAGAAAGCCGAGAGACTGTCTGCCCTCGGGCAGCTTGCTGCAGGTGTCGCGCATGAGATTCGCAATCCTCTTAATGCCATAAGCATGGCAAGTCAGAGGCTGAAGCGGGAGTTTATGCCGGCCGATGAGGACACANNATCAGACGTTTGGATGGAATTATCGAAGAATTTCTGACGTTCTCAAAGAGCCGGCGTTTAGAGCTGCACGAATATCCTGTTGCAGAGGTTCTTCAAAAGATTGTCAATCTCATCCAGGAAGAGGCAAAATTAAAAGGGATCACATTGGATACCAGGTACAAAGATAACCGTGCAATTATTCCCATGGACGTAGACAAACTACAGCAGGCCATTTTTAACTTCGTAAAGAATGCCATGGAATCCATTTCCGGTGAGGGCACCGTCCGCATTGTTGTTGATTCGAGCGGGAAGGACCGGGTCATAATAAAAATTTCCGATGATGGATGCGGTATGAACCCTGAAGAGATAGAGCGCATTTTCAATCCCGAATATACGACGAAGGAAAAGGGATTGGGTCTCGGACTTCCCCTTGCACATGAAATTATCCGCGGTCATGGGGGAGAGATTCGTGTTTTAAGTCAGCCGGGTTCGGGGACGACCTTCGAGATATCACTGCCTGCAGGAAGGGTGGGAGAGAAGAATGGCACGGTCTAAAGGAATTCAGGCATGAAGAAGTTAAACATACTCGTGGTCGAGGATGGCCAGTCTCAGCGAGAGATGCTCCGCGATTTTCTCGTTAGAGAAGGACATAGTGTAGCGGAGGCTGAGAATGGAGACACCGCCATCCAGTCCGTTTTAAAGGGTCATTTTGACATGATCCTCCTGGATTACAAGATGCCAGGCGTGGATGGCATGCAGGTCCTCAAAGAGGTGAAGAAGATCAATCCGGAAATCGATGTGATTATCATTACTGCATATGGAACGATAGAAACGGCAGTGGACGCCATGAAGGCCGGCGCCATAGACTATATTACAAAACCTGTTGAATTCGATGAACTTTTGGTCCACGTGGATCGAGTATCAGAGCGGCGTACCCTGATCCGGGAAAATGAGATTCTCCGTCAGGAACTCTCGGAGAAGGGTGTTACCATGGACAAAATCATTTATCAGAGTCATAAAATGGATGTCCTGATCAATATGGCGAGCAGAATCGCAGTGAGCCGCGCCACCGTTCTTATCAAGGGAGAAAGTGGAACGGGCAAGGAATTGTTAGCTAGGTTGATCCACAATCTCAGCCCCCGCTCAGCAAGATTAATCACTGTGGTAAACTGCAGCGCACTCCCGGAGAGCCTCTTGGAGAGCGAGCTCTTCGGTCATGAAAAGGGGGCATTCACTGGTGCAACGGCAAGGAGGATTGGTAGATTTGAGGAGGCCGACGGCGGAACCCTGTTCCTGGATGAGATTGGCGACATTTCCGCTTCTGTGCAGGTCAAGCTACTTCGCTTCCTGCAGGAGCGCGAATTCCAGCGTGTAGGCGGCAATCAGACCATCCACTCCGATGTGCGGATTATCAGTGCAACCAATCGCGATCTGGAATCCAAGGTCAAAGAGGGAACATTCAGGGAAGACCTATTCTACAGATTGAATGTGGTTGTGATGGACATGCCCCCCCTGAGAGAGAGAAAGGAAGACGTACCCCCGCTCATAGCTCACTTCCTCAAACGCTTTGCCGCGGACAACGGCAAGAACGTGACGGGTATAACCAGCGAAGCGAGGGATCTGCTTTTGAAATATGATTATCCTGGCAATGTCAGGGAACTGGAAAATATCATCGAACGCGCTGTGGTGATATCCCGAAATTCGGTCATCACGGTAGATGACCTTCCATTTGACGAAGACAGGATGCATCCGGAAGACGCAGGGAAAAAGGGAGAGGGTTTGCTGCGGGGATCGATCGAAGAAATGGAACGCAAATTGATTCTCGAGGCCATGGAGAAGTCAGGTGATCATCAGACGAAGGCTGCTGAAATCCTCGGCGTCAGTGAACGCATGCTGCGCTACAAACTTAAAAAATACGGCCTAAAAGAATGACGATCTTTTTAAAGGCTCCGCATCGTCATTGCGAGGGACAAAGAATCACGGCAGTCTATCTAATATTGTAAGATGGAGACTGCTGCACTTATCCTCAACGTGCGGAATATTCGCAATGGCCTTTTCTCGCATTCCCAGAAAATCCTCAAAGAATGTATTTCACCAGAGCTTGCCTCAACCCCCGTTTGATATGGGCGTATGTCCTGCGGTCTTTCTTGGCCAGCTCTGTTGCCAGTGCCATTGCCTTATCATAAAGGGTTTCTTCGGGGTACACGGCCGAGACAATCTTCATGGCCAGCGCCTCCTTGCCCCCCACTCGCTTGCCCGTGAGTACGAGTTCATTCAGAGCGTAGTGGTCTGGCAGCAAGCGAAGGATTTCATACATGATCGGGCTGAAGAGAATCTTGATGTCCACTTCAGGAAAGCAAAAGAAACCTCTGCCTTCCCTCATCAGGCGGAAATCCAGCGTTGTGGCGAGAATGGCGCCGCCAGCGTAGACATGACCTGTTAGACACCCGATCGTAGGCATGGGGAGCAGGGAGAATCTTAGAAATAATTCGTCAAGTATCTCTATGAATTTCGGAAAATAATCGTGCGGCTGCTTGAGGAGCCAATCCAGATTGATGCCGTTACACCAGAATTTCGGATCACTGCTCGTCAAAATCAAGGCACAGTTCTCTGCGGAGGCTTCGAGTTCATCCAAGATATCATGATACTCGCCCGCCACGTCTTCGGTGAGGGTATTGGCGTTGGCGCCGTTTGTCATGGTCAGGACATAAACGGCTCCTTCTTTCGTTAGTTCCATAGTAGGCATGCATCAGCTCCTTTGCGAGTTTTCGACTGTCTTCTGCCGCGTTCATTTCTCAAGCCTGCCGCCCTCTAATCATTTCTATTTTCTTTCGTCTTCCGGTCTGGGTTTGGGCAGCTCACGCTTTTTCTGCTTTCTCCTCTTCTCCTCCATTTCTCTTTTTTTCCTTAAGTCTTCCCGTTGTTCCTTTTGCTTATATCTATCTTCAAACCTCTTTCTTTGGACAAGTTGCCTGTCTCTTCTTAATTGTTCATCGCGTTCCTTGAGCTGTCTGTCGGACGGCTTATTGAGCAATCTCTGCTTATCTCTATCCTGGATTCCCTTAAGGCGATCGGCGGTCTCCTTCTTTTCCCTGTCTCGCAACTGTGTCCTCTCGTCATACCTCCTGAGAAGAATCTCTTTCTGCGGCATCTTAACGGGCCTGGTCTCCTGCAGCTTCTTGTAAATAAGATTCCTGTTATAAAGGGTCGTTCTATTCTGGGGGTTCAAGGCGACGGCCTTATTCATGTCCTTCATCGCGCTGTCATACCTTCCGAGTTGAACATACAGCGCCCCGCGATTGCTGTAGACCTTGGCATCATTCGGTCTTAGTACGACAACCATGTCATATGCCCTCAGGGCCTCCTGGTAATTACCTGCGTACGTTTGGTACTGCCCCTTTTCAAACCAATCCGTGGCTACCAGCGTATTAACTGCTTTTTTATACTCTTCCCGCTTCTCTGTGGTCGCTTCGGCTGCCGCTAGTTGCTGCTGCAAAGCATCGATCTCTCTGAGCGCCTGTGACGCCTCAGCCCTCGCCTCCGCAAGATCCTTAAGCAGTTGCTGATTATTCCGCAGTTTTTCTATCGAGGAGGCAACCTCGTCGGGATCGGCAGTTATCTTCGCCTTAAGCCAATATTCCTTTCCATCCCAGTTCTCTTCGATAATAGTTGTCTCGACTACGCCTGCCGCCAGAGTCGTTATTTCATCTTTGGCAACCTGGTAATCTCTGACGACGGTAACGCTTTCCACGTACGTGCCCAGCTCCTCGAGAAGCAGCCTCTTTACCTGTTCAAGGGCGATGGCACGACACGATATCTTGCTGTCTATTTCGCCGGCTTCGTATGTGTATTCACGGACAAATGTCTTCGTTTCTGCACGTACGGGGAGAGCGGCAAAGAATAGTGAGAAGCAGGTTAAATATAATATGATTTTTTTCACTTCAGGAAGGCACCTTCATGGCATATATTTTCATCAACAAATTATCCTTCACAGACAGGAAAGTATAGGGGAGGCGGCGATGCAAGTCAATATAATTTGGCTGCGGGGTATAATGGACGGTGTTGAATTTGACGGAAGTTGCCTCACCTTTATGACCGGCTGTGAATGCCTCGGATTCTCCGGGTTGCCGCATTTGTAAACATCATTCATGGGAAAATGACATCAACCATCTGTAACACATTCGATGTACGACGGGACTTACGCCCTAATACAGGCAACAACGATAAGTAAAAGGAATCAGATGAAACAGGAAAGAGACCCGCGTTAATACCGGGTCTCCTTCCTGTTTGCCGAAATGCTTTTGTCGAGAGATCTTTACGCCTTTGAGTGTCTACTGACCGGTAGGGGTCCCTATGGAAACTGCCGCTGTGTAGTCCGACGCGTTGAACGGCAGTTTCATGACAACAAGCCTGTATGAATAGGATGTCCCCGGCTTGAGTCCCTTGTCCCTGTATGTGTTAAGATCCACCGGTTGCTTCTGGAATATCTTTTCAAAGTTGCCGCTTCCCGTTTTTCTCTCGATCATGATGAGATCTGCAGTCTTTGAACGATTCGTCCATGTCAGTTTTACTTGTGATGAAGACAGAGATATGGCCTGAAGATTTTCAGGTGGATACGGGTTGGTCGTGGCGCTGGTTTCCACCGGTGGTGTCGAGCTGTATTCAGCCCGGACAGCAGCAATGATGTGGTAATAAGTCGTTTCCGGCTCAAGGCCCGTGTCATTGTACTTGGTAACATTGGGTCCCAGCTTTATAGTAGGAGTTGTGGGATAGTTTCCCTGGTAGGAAGGTCTCCGGCTAATCCAGAAGCCGTCTTCATTATTGGCATTGTCTACCCAACTCAGCGACAGGGTCGTGCTTGACGTAGTCATCGGACCAGTGGCATGGAAATTGGACGGCGCTGCAGGAGGGCTCAGAATCACTGTCGTGCATTGGCCGGAGGCCTCCCCATCGTTGTTATAGGCCGTTAAAGTATAGATATATTGGACCTCAGATTTCAGATTCATTTTGTCAATATACTCTGTGCTGTTGGCAGGCAGCTCGGCAATATTCTGTTTGCCCTTGCCCGTCTCGTAGCGGTACAAAATGTACTTTGTCTGGCGGGTAGCAGCCTGCCATCGTAGCTTAATACCGTTGAACAAATTCGCATATTCCACTGTCATCATGGTGGGAGGACTGGGGGCATGGCTCCAGATATTTGCAGGGTATTCGTTGGAATAGCCGGAGTACATGCTGCCGTTATAGGCACGCATCCGGTAAAAATATCTTGCCCCGGGTTTCAACAGATAATCTTCATCAGTGAAGACATTATAGCCGCCGGTGCCTAATACGGCAATCTGCGCATAGTCCCCTCCCGTTTCCGGTCGGCGCTCTACCATAAAGCTCTTTATGTTCTTTGCATCAGCAGTGCTGTATGACCAAGTAAGTTTAACATGACCGGCGGAATCATCGACACTGTACCGATGTTTCCAGGGGCTGTCGATGGAGAAAGCTTACCCTTCTCTGCGGCATATGAAAAAGATGTTACCAGTATGGCTGTCATTACTATCATCAATACCCTGATTTTCATTAGTAACTCCTTTCTAAGGTTTATATCTATCAGAGTTTATGCGGTACATTTATTTTTTGAGCTGCCTCATTCTTTGTTCAACATTTGTTTATTTCAGACTCGTTCGGCGGCCTTGCGAAGCAGAAGTTCCCAGTCTTCGTTCACCATCTCCTGAATCTGGTCCAGGTCTCTGTCCGTAAGATGCTTGAACCGTCCCTGGAGCTTGAAATACTCCCTCACCAGGTACTCCTTGGGCCTGTAGTTGATGGTGTACTTGATGCCATCTTCCACTTCATAAAGAGGGAAGATATTTGTCTGCACCGCCATGCGGGCAATCTTGACGGACATCTCCGAGGGGATACGCCATCCCGTGGGACAGCTTGCATAGATGTGAATGAATTTGGAACCCTTCAGGGCCTTGGCCGGTTTTCCGTCGAGAGACCGGAGACCGTGATTTATCTCTGATTCAAAATAGATTGTGTCGCCCGGGTCAAGCCTTTCCACACGCTCGTCGGTCCGGAATTCCAGCCTCCCTTCGAGGACAAATAAGAATTCTTCGCCTTCGTGGTTTGTAAAGACCATATCACCCGTATCCACGGGTTGGAACTCTACCAGAAGAGGCTCCATATGTTTGTCGCCCTTGTGCGTTTCAAGGGATTCGTAAATATAATCGATCTCACCTTCATGGTGATGGTGGGGACGGCGTTTTATCTTGACTCTTTCGCCGCTGCGGGTGACGGATATTTTCGTATCAGCCGCTTCCTCCTCGAAGAAAGAGGCCATGCCCACATTGAACGCCCTCGCCAGTTTCAGGAGTGTGGCCACAGGGGGCACCACATCGCCATTTTCAATCTCATCCAGAACGGTTTTGGCGATACCGGTCTTCGCTGCGAGATCATGAAGAGTGATCTGTTTCTTGTGCCGGAATTCTTTTACGACGCGTCCGATCTTTAGTCCCTCGCCGGAACTATTCATATCATTATTTCTTGCGGTCTCTGCACCTCGGCGGAAGTCATTTACGGTGAAACAATCTGTGTGAAAGTAAATTTCAGAGCTGCCGTTTTTTACGGCAGCGATTATAAGACAGGACAGGATAGTAAGTCAAGAAGCAGGAATAAGAAAACACCTGGCGGGAAGTTAATTGCTGAAAGAGTAGATTTGAGCAGTACGCGCCGGCTCTTCTTTGCCCGCGGTCGATACTTTGTTGCGCCCGGCGCGCTTCGCAGCGTAAAGGGCGGCATCGGCGGCCTGGAGAACTGTCTCTCCTGTCCCTCCATGCTCCGGAAAGCTGGCGACTCCCAGAGAAAGCGTGATGCTGTCAAGCGGCCTGCCGTTATAGTAGATCTCCAAATCCTGTACGAGCGTCCTTAACGTCTCGGCGCGTTTTTCGGTGATATCCATAGGGGCCCCGGGCAATATAAGGGTAAATTCTTCGCCGCCGTACCTGCAGGCGACATCTTCTTTGCGAATGTTGCTTTGCAGGAATTTCCCCAGGTCACGGAGGACTAAGTCGCCTGCCTCATGGCCGAAAGTATTGTTGAATCTTCGGAAGTGGTCGAGGTCTATCATAATAATTCCGAGGGGAGTTTCGTAACGCCTGGCTCGACTTATTTCCCGGATTAGAGTTTCCTCCATGTAGCGGCGATTGAAAAGACCCGTAAGGGGATCATGAATAGCCTGTTGTTTCAACGTATCTCTAAGCTTTATATTTGAGAGCGCCAGAACCAGATAGTCAGCCACCGTTACGGTCAGTTGCTGCATCTCTTCATTAAATCCCTCCGAAAGTTCATCAAATCCAGGCTGGGCGGAAGTTGATGGGGAAATCCTCTGCTGCAAATGAAGCATTCCCAGGGTCTCTCCCTGTGCCGTCAAGGGAACGCACAAACCGCTTTTCCTGCCGCCGCCTAAGATATGCCGGCAACATGAATCCGAGCGGAAATCGGCAGTAATGTGTATTTTTCCTTCCTGAAGAGCGAAACAATTTTCTGCGGGGAAAGTCTTTTCCCCGGACAGCGCCTTTCCCCAGGAAGTTACAGCCCCAAATAAATTCTGGGGAGAGTTGAGCATGAAAAGGGATCCGGCCGCAAGAGGAAATAAATCCTGAGCGAATTGGCTTATGATGGGGTACGTTTCTTCCAGGGAGATGCAGCGCTGAAGTCTCTCCGACATTTGATTGAACAAGTTGAGCCTCTGTTGACGCAAACCGTATTCATACACCATGGAGTGAAGTTTGTAATTGGTCTGCTCCAACACACCTTCCATCTTTTCGCGCTCGACAACTTCATGTTGCAGTTCGTCATTAATTCTCCTGAGGTCAGCCGTCCGCCGGAAAACGGTTTCTTCCAGGTGAGATCTGTGTTTTTTTAACTCCTCTTCAGCCCGTTTCCTGTCCATGATTTCCTGCTGAAGTTGGGTATTTTTCTCCTCCAGTTGCATTTGCAAACGGCGCAATGAAATGTGTGTTTCAACTCTTGCCAAGACCTCATGCAAGTGAAAAGGTTTGGTGATATAGTCAATACCGCCGGCTTGAAAGCCCTTCACGATATCGATGGTCTCATCAAGGCTGCTTATGAAAATTACCGGCATACCGTGACCCTGTCCGTTGGATTTTAGATGATGGCAGACCTCATAACCGTCCATATCCGGCATTCTTATATCCAACAGGATCAAGTCCGGCGCTTCTGCCGCCACTGAACTCAGCGCCTCGGCGCCGCTGGCGGCTGACCGAACGCGATAACCCTGTCTGGTAAGAGTCTCTGTAAGCAGCTCGATAATGTCCGGGGCATCATCCACAACCAGAATTTGAGGAACATTTTCCTTAGGCAGTTCCATGGTTTGTTTGTCCTTCACACCTTCTGCCTGTAATTTATTGTCCTGCTGATCCATCCTGTCCCAGCCCTTTTTAATAGTTGCGATCCCCTATTTTTCCCCGACAATGAGTTGTCCTAATCTCGTGCCGCTGCTGCCATCAATTAATTATCAACGTAACGAATATATTCTTGCTGCTTCAGAATGATCAACTCTTTAAGGCACAACGTGTTTGCCGCAATACAAGAGTATGCGAAAATACTTAACGAGTTTCTTGACGCAATTAATCAAAGAATGATTAATAGTTCCTTGAACAGGATTATCGGCGCTTTTGGGCGTATACTTTAGAGAAAATGGACGGTACCGCACTATTTTACGACATGTTTTAACAGTCTGCTTTTTTATGGGGATACCCGAACTTTCAGTCGGCTGTATCGCCTGCAATCTAAGCAGTCTATAGGTTCAAATACATTTAATGGTGTGGGGTATCGAACCTTTTGTAATTTGGTGTCTTATTAAGTATGCGCTTGTAATCTCCTGTAAAAACATTTAAGACTACTGGCGGCTTTATATTGGCATATCAATAGTGTCCGGTTAATT
>PLMX01000015.1 GCA_003142635.1 Syntrophaceae bacterium
TGTCCTGATAGAGCTCTTCGATGACCTTCCCGATACTCTCGTGGATCAACCGGCGTTCTTTCATCAGGAGACCATTGTAAACCACCTCCTGGGTCAGGACATGCTTGAAGATATACTCCAGTTCCGGCTGAAGAGATCGTGTCTTGATGAGGTCCAGCCTTTCCAGGTTCATGAGACTTTTGTCGATGTACTCCTTCAGGCCACTGATCCTTTTCAGGATCTCATAGAGAAATGCCCTTCCGATAACCGATGCTTCCTGGAGAATCCGCTTGCTCTCCCGCTCCAGCCTGTCCAGTCTTGCCGAGATTACTCCCTGCACCGTGGAAGGAATATCTTTTTCGGTAATTGTCCTGGTGAGTTTCCAGGACTCTTTGTCTTTAATAAGGGTGTCCGTTTCAATCAGGGAGTTGATGACTTCCTCCAGGTAGAAGGGATTCCCCTCCGCCTTGTCCCGGACAAACATCTGCAACTGCTTGGGGATGGTTTTAGTCTTCAGGAGAGACTCCACCATGCTCTGAGCATCAGTAGGAGACAGGTGCAGGAGTCTGATCTCGTGATAAGATTTCATACTGCCCGCCTGATGGCTGGTGAACAAGTTAAAGCTGGGACGATAAATACAGAGAAAAATAACAGGATATTTGAGGTCGATCAGAATATTTCGCAGCAGCTCCACTGATGAAGGATCAGCCCAGTGGAGATCCTCTATACAGATAATGGTGGGAGCATGTCTGCAGAGGTTGGCCAGAATCAGATTAATAGCCTCGTGGAGTTTTGCCTTCCATTGCTCTGGAGGGACCTGTTCTATTTCCGTATAGGCAAGGGAATAAAGGCTGCCGATATAGGGGATCAGGTCTTTTCTTTCTCCCAAGGTCGCTTGTGCTCCCTTTTTCACTTTCTGCCTTATCTGATCCGTTGGGTCTCCCTCCTTGATCTGCCAGGCCCTGGAAAGAAGATCCATGACCGGAAAATAGGGGATGTTCTGGGAGTAGCCATAGGAATGGCCCTCTCTCCACTGAATGGTGTTCATGTCCAGTGAGTTCCTGAACTCTTCCACCAAACGGCTTTTTCCGGTACCGGCATCTCCGATAATGGAGAAGCTGTAGGATTTACCCTGTTGGAGATTGTCAATTGCTTCTTTAAGTTGGTCCATCTCCACTCGCCGGCCAATCAGCTCTGATCTCAAGCCTGAGAGTCGATGTGTCTTGGAAATGGCTTCTTTGTGTGATGAGACCTTGAAGATTTGAATGGGTTCTTCCTTGCCTTTTACTTTAGCCGGATCGAGTTTTTCGAAGTTAAAATATCCTTCCGCCTGATGATAAGTTTCTAATCCAACGATGATCTCATCGGCTTTAGCCAAGCCGGAAATACGGGACGCTACGTTAATGGTATCTCCAAGGACTCCATGAGTGCCCTTATCAAAATCTATTTCCTTCGCCACCACCAGGCCTGTATTGATTCCCGTATGCATATAGAGAGGCTTGCCGATGGTTTTCGTTAGAGTTGGACTGATTTCTTTTACCAGGTTGTGAATCTCTCTTGCTACCCGTATCGCCCTCACGGGATCATCCTCGTGAGTTTTTGGGACACCGAAGATGGCCATGACGGCATCCCCTACAAACTTCTCTATGAAACCCTCATACTTCACCACTACCTGTGAAATCTTCCCGAAGACCCTGTCCATGATCTCCTTCACTTCTTCAGGATCAAGTTTCTCAGTCATTGCTGTGTATCCGGAGAGGTCACTAAACATGATAGTGACGTTTTTGCGCTCATGATCTGTAATAGCTGACCTAGATGGAGTTTCAATGGGCTGGGGAGTTATCGAAGATGTCTTTGTAAAGTCGTAACCGCATTCGTCGCAAAACTTAGCTGAGGGTGGAGCCGAATGGCCACACTGAGGACATTTCACTTCTAGTTTCTGGCCGCATTCCAGGCAAAACTTGGCTGCGTCATTATTTACCGTCTGACACTTCGGGCACTTCATGTTACACTCCAACCAGATTGAATGTTAAGAAATCAGCGCCAAATCCTTCTCATACTTCTCTACCCAGCCATCAGCACCGCACTCTCGGAAGATGTCGATGGCCCTGGTCAGTTGTTCCTTCGCCCCTTGAGTGTCTCCCTTCTTCTTGAAGAAATCGGCATAAAAGGCATGATCACCTGCTAAATTCCACCTCAATCCGTTTCTCCTGTCTGCTTCGATGGCCTTCTGAAACCAGACCTCTGCATCCGAAAGGTGATCATTATCTATATGCAACAGGACATCTCCGATATTTTTGGCTGTCCAGCCTTCACCCCACGTGACTTTATAGTTTTCATAGCATGTAAATAATCCACTTAATTCAATATCCTGATCATGCCTTAACACTTTAGCTCTCATCAGGCAGGATTGAAAATATTTAATCATGGAAGGCATATAATTGCCGTTTTCCAAGATTGGAATATATTTTTTATAACAACTCACCGCATCATCATATTCTCTCAAATCAATATAAATTTCTCCCAAGTATGCATAAGCCCATCCAGCCTGAGAAATGGAGGCCGATTTTTCATAGGAAGAAGCCCATTCCAAAAGATAGGTTCTTGCCTCATCAAATAATCCTTTGAGATAACAAGACACACCATAAAAGGTGTAAGCCATCCCTTTGATAAAGACATCACCTGTATCTTGGGCCAGCGTCAATGTCTCCCGGGCAACTTCATAAGCATGGTCTATCTTTCCCTCCATTATATAGCACATAGAAATACTGGCTTTTGAAGATGCTATCCCAAATTGATGGTTTGCCAATAGGGTGAAATCGAGACATTGTTTAAGACGTTTGTGGGCGTCCTGAAATTCTGAAATGAAGGGCAGGAAAGAACCTGATGATATGAGTAAAGACACCAATGAAGTATAGTCTGCAACCTCTTCCGCAATTTTCATTGCCTTGTCAAGAAATACAAATCCTTTTTGCCCGTCTTCTTCAGCCCAAAGATAATGGTTCCCGATTGCTGTGTATATTGCCGGAAGCCTTTTTCGATAATTTAACGCCAAAGCCAAATCAAGAATCGGTTCCACGGCCTCTTTTGCATGAGAATAGAGATTCATAGTCGAATAATAACTCACTAGCGTTAGTCGGGCATCAATGTGTTTTTTCTGGTTGGCCTCCGTCTGCGGCAGTTGCTCCAAAGATGATATGCTTTTCTTTGCATACTCAATGGCATCTTTGTATGAACCAGCTTTCTTATATCTTTTTGCTTCGAGACTCGAATACTCCGCCCCCTTCTCGTAATCCTCACAGGCCATAAAGTGGTTAGCCAGAACGCCGTAGTGGTAACAGATATCTTCTTTGTAGATTTCTTCTATAGTATTGGCGATTCTCTGGTGGATCTGTTTTTGCTTCTTCGTCAGGATGGAGTCGTAGACTACCTCTCTTGTGAGGGCGTGTTTGAAGATGTAGGTTGAGTTGGGATAGATGCCCCGCTCATAGAGGAGCTCGGAATCCCTGAGTGTGGATAGCTCAGATAACAGTTGTTGCTCCGGCAGTCCGGTGACTTTCTGGATCAGCTCATGGCTGAACTCCCGTTCGATGACGGAACCGGTTCTTAATACTTCCCGGGCTCCCTCGGGAAGATGATCCACACGGGCCATGATCACATCCTGGATCGTGGAGGGAATGGAGATGGCTTTGAGGTCCTTGGTCAGTTTGTATGTGCCGTTGACCTTGCCGATGATCTTCAGTTCCCGGAGGGACTTAATGAACTCCTCGATGAAGAAAGGGATCCCTTCCGTCTTGCTGAGGGTCAGATCCTCGATGTCCTTGTCGATGTTCGTGCTGTTGAGCAGATAGGACACCATGGCCAGGGATTCCCGGTTGGAGAGCTTATTCAGGGTGACCTGACTGTGGTAGGAACGGCTGCCCCAAGTATGAACGAATTCAGGCCTATAGGTGAAGATCAGGAAGGCCCTTGCTCCTGCGATGCTCTCCAAAAGGTCCTTCAATGCATCCTCGGAACTCCGGTCCATCCAATGGAGGTCTTCCACAGCCATGATCAGGGGGCGTAATTCTGATCCCTTCAGGGTGATCTTTTTGAGGGCCTCCAGGGTTCTGTCCTTTCTGGCCTCGGGACTCATTTGCATCTTTTCGATGCCGCTCTCCTTTACCGAGAGGAGCTCTAATAGATAAGGGAGTGTCGAGGGTTCATCCACATGAGTGATTTTCAAGAAACTGCTGACCTTTTGACGGACCTGCTGATCCGTATCGTTGTCCTGAATCTCGAAGTTGGCCTTCAGAATGTCCACGATGGGGTGATAGGCTATGTTCCTGCTGTAGGAGAGGCATCTTCCTTCCAGGAAGGTGATATCTTCGTTGGTTACAGCCTTTCTAAACTCATAAAGTAGTCTTGATTTGCCGATGCCTGCCTCGGAAAGGATGGAGATAGCCTGGCCCCTCCCTTCCTTTGATCTTTCATAACCATCGAGAAGCAGCTCCAGTTCCCTCTGTCTCCCCACAAAGGGCGTTAACCCTCTTTCCGCACTCACATCGAATCGGGTTCTTCTGCTGCTTGGGGCAATGACCTGATAGACTTTAAGGGGCTTTTCCTTCCCCTTGATCTCCTTCTCCCCCAAGGCCTCAACACGGAACAGGCCCTCGGTGATCTTGAAGGTGTCTTCGGAGATATAGGTGGTTCCGGGTTCGGCAAGTGATTCCATGCGTGAGGCCAGATTGACGGTATCCCCAACGGCTTTAAACTCCACTCTCAGGTCGTTTCCCAATGTGCCGACAACTACCGGGCCGGTATGGATGCCGATCCGCATCTTGAGGGATGGAAACTCGCCCTTCTCCTGTCGCATCCGCTCGTTAAACCGGGTCATCTCCCGGTGGATGGCCATGGCTGACCGTATGGCTCGCTGGGGTGCATCTTCCAATGCAATGGGAGCTCCAAATAAGGCCATGACCCCGTCCCCGGTCATCTCATTAACTGTTCCTTCGTAGTCATGGACCTTGTGGATCAGGATCTCGTAGACCTCGTCCATCATCGCATACATGGTCTCGGGGCCGAGCTTCTCTGATAGGGGCGTGAAGCCTTTCATGTCGCAGAACATGACCGTCACCTGTCTCTTCTCGCCCTCGATCCTATCACGCTGGGAGAGGATCTTCTCGGTGATGCCTGAAGGGAGGTATTTCTGGAGCTTGGAGATCTTCTCGTCAAAGGACAGCTCTTTGGGAATGGCCGGAGATGGCTGGGTCAGGTTGTGGCCGCAGTCGCCGCAGAACTTGAATTGAGGTGGATTGGTATAATTGCACTTCGGACAGACCTTTTCTAATTTGATTCCGCATTCTCCGCAGAACTTAACACCCTCAGGATTATCAATATTGCATTTAGTGCACTTCATAATTAATTCATCCCAAAGCTGCTAATGCTTCTTTAGCCTGTTTCAGAAACACATCCGCCTCGCATTCCTCGAAGAGTTGAATGGCATCGGTGATGTCTCTACGGGCTTCGTCAGTTTTGCCCTTGATTTTGTGAAGCCGTCCTAAATCAAGGTATGCACGACCCAGCCAGCCTTTTGAACCATAGGCATTAAATTGTCGAATGGCGGACTGAAAATAATCTTCTGCTTTCTTAGCCGCAAAGGGGATATTTTTAACTAAAAATCCGATGTTCTTCGCCACCAAGGAAAACGTTATATTCTGTCCGCCCCCAGCAAGCTGGGCATAGATCTTACCTAAATTGTAATCACTATAAGCACACACAACTTTTCTTTCGTTTTTAATATAAGAATTCTTAGCTTCTTCCATCATTTCGAGACCACGGCTCAAGTGTCCTTTTAATACCAAGATAGGACCAAGAAATGCTTTACCAGCTGATCCAGCTTGCTTGGATCCAAATTTTTCATCGAAAGATATGGCTTCCATCACCGTTTTTTCTGCTTCCTGTACCTGTAAAGTTTCCAAATAGCTCATGCCCAACAGAACTAAGGCATGTTGACGATAGAAAGGATCCACTGCAACTTCAACTGCACGTTTGCATGACTCAATTGCTGATACAAAATCACCCTTGGCCAGATAACCATATCCACAAGACAAATACCCTAAGCCTAGCGTGCGGACATCTGAAAGTTTTTGTCCATGTTCAATAAGTTCTTTTCCTATTTCAATAGCTGGATTACCGGTTCCTTTAAATAAATTGAGCTGCGCTAATGCCGCCCGAGATTGTGAATAAATCATGTGATCTGATGGAAAACTTTTTGACAATTCGAGAACTTGTTCCCCATAGAGAGCGGCCTCATCTAATCTGGCTAGTTCCGTGCATGACCAAACAAGATGAGTTAAGGCATAGCCAATAACAAGCTGATCTTTCAGTTCTTCACCAATAGTGAGTGATTTTTTAAGGTAATAATACGAATCAACATACGTTTCCAGCTGAAAAAGTGCCACGCCAAGCCAGGAATAGAACATCCCCATTTTGGTTTTATCTTGTATTAATTCGGCAGTATCTTTGTATTGAAAAAGAAGATCATGCAGATTCCCAAAATGACCCCGGAAAAATTGCACCCAAGACCAGTTGTTGAGGATTTCAATGAGCAGTTCGTGTTCAGACATTGACCTGTCGGGCTTACTATTCAGCAGATTAAATGCTTCCTGATAGTAGAGATTTGCTTCCTCGAGAGAATAACGGTTCTTGCTTTTCTCTCCCGCCTTCATCAGATACTCGACAGCTTTGTGAAGA
The DNA here is from genome assembly GCA_003142635.1 of Syntrophaceae bacterium. GTDB lineage: Bacteria > Desulfobacterota > Syntrophia > Syntrophales > UBA2185 > Fen-1135. The sequence continues at coordinate 6,715 of PLMX01000015.1, forward strand.
GATTGACCCTCTTTGAAATGGTATGCCAATGTTTCATAGAACTCATGAAGACGATCGTGAAACAATTCCTCCATCACAAAACCTATCTTCTCGTGAATCTGCTTACGTTCTTTTTTCAGAAGACCGTTGTAAACAACTTCCTGGGTGATGGCGTGTTTAAAGATATATTCTAGATCGGGTTGAAATGATCTGGTACGGATCAAATCAAGACGTTCAAGATTGGTGAGGCTTTTGTCGATTTGGCCTTTTAACTCAGATATTCTTCTCAGTATTTCATAGAGAAATGCCCTTCCAATAACAGAAGCCTCTTGGAGAATATGCTTTGTTTCTCTCTCCAGGCGATCTAACCTAGCAGAAATAACCCCTTGGATTGTTACAGGGATGTCTTTCTCGGTGAGGAGCCGGGTGATTTTCCATGACCCGTCATCTTTCGTAAGAATCTCTATCTCGATTAGCGAGTTTATGATTTCCTCTAGATAGAAGGGGTTCCCCTCCACCTTATCACGGATGAATAACCGCAAGATTGAAGGCATATCTTCTGTCTGCAGAAGTGATTCCACCATGTCTTGAGCATCGGTGGGGCTTAAGTCATGAAGTTTTATTTCATTGTATGATTTGATACCGGTTATCTGGTGACTTGTAAAAAGACTAAAGTTAGGACGATATATACAAATGAAGAGCACGGGATATTTGAGGTCGATGAGGATATTCCGCAGGAGTTCAATTGAGGAGGGGTCTGCCCAGTGGAGGTCTTCAATACAGATGATGGTGGCGACATGCTTGCAGAGATTGGCCAGGATCAACTGAATAGCCTCATGAAGCCGTGCCTTCCAGGATTCAGGACTGATATCCTCCATTTCTTTATATGTAAGCGAATAGAGACTTCCTACGTAAGGGATTAAATCCTGTCTTTCGCCTATTGTTGCTTTTGCCTCTGTCTCTATCTTCACTTTTACCTGATCGGGAGGATCCCCTTCTTTGATCTGCCAAGCCCTGCTGAGCAGGTTGATCAATGGGAAATAGGGGATGTTCTGGGAGTAGGCATAGGCATGGCCCTCACGCCACTGTATCTCCTCCAGATTAATGGTTGCCTTGAAATCTTCTATAAGCCTGCTCTTGCCGGTGCCTGCATCACCTATAATGGAATAGATAGATCCCTTGCCCTGCTTGAGATTGGTGACGGCCTCCTGCAACTGGGCCATCTCCACCTTCCGACCAATGAGATCTGCTCTTAATCCAGATAATCGGTGGGTCTTGGTGGGATCTTCCTTGGGAGAAATTACTCTATAGGGTTTGATCGGTTCTGCCTTGCCCTTGACGGTGGTGGGCTCCATGGGCTCAAATATGAAATATCCCTCCGCCTGATGGTAGGTGTCAGGACCGATAATGATTTCTCCCGACTTTGCCAGTCCTGAGAGCCTTGATGCCGTGTTGATGGTATCCCCTAATACCCCATGGGTTCCTTTCTCGATATTCACTTCGCCCGTGACCACAAGGCCTGTGCAAATGCCTGTATGCATGGATAGGGGCTTGCCGATTCTTCCTTCATATTGTGGACTGATGGAAGAAACGATTTCGTGAATCTCCCGGGCGGCCTTGATTGCCCTTACCGGATCATCTTCGTGGGATTTGGCAGCCCCAAAAAGGGCCATGACGGCATCCCCGATGAACTTCTCGATGAAGCCATCGTATCTGAAAACGACCTTGGAAATCTCCCCGAAGACCTTACCCATGATCTCTTTGACTTCTTCCGGGTCGAGCTTCTCTGACATGGCCGTGTAGCCGGACATATCCGAGAACAGCACGGTCACATACTTGCGGGCGCTGTCAGATGGGGGGAGGGGTATCTTTTCTTTAAGGGGCTTTTGATCTGGCAGCTTATCGAAAACAGCAGAGGGAGTGGCCTTAAGGTCATAACGACAAGCGCCGCAAAATTTATCTGAAGGAAGAATTACGGATGAACACTTTGGACACGCTAAGATTAAATCAGAACCACACTCACGGCAGAATTTCTTGCCGTCAGGATTCTCAACCTGGCACTTTGGGCATTGCATGCTTCATGTTCTCCTGAGCGTTAGATGAAGCTGGAGTAATGAATACTACTGCCTTTAGTGGATCTGGATATATGTAAGGTGGATCAATCAGGTTAAGGAATGTGTTGAGAACACGGGAGGATATTAAAAGGCCTACGGGTAAATTGTCAAGGATTTTTATGAGATAACAGCAGATTCGATGATATTTTCCTATTAGTCAGCGGAAGATCAAAAGATTTGTAACAGAACCACCTCTCTTTCAAGTGGTAATCATCACTTCAACATTGACCTGAAGTATGAGGACTTGTAGGTAGCGTCAATAATCGGTACTTTCCATTTTTCCCTTGAGAACGATTACGCATTACGGAGTGAACGGTGCTATGTAATCGTATTCATCGCAAATCTCGACTTCAATAAAATTTCAATGTTTGAGTATTTCGTTATCCTACGGTAGTATTCTACGCTACCTTCAATAATAATTAGGAGAACAGCCTTTGATAAATAATAAAAAAAGGCGAAATAATGCGATCGTCAACAATGTAGCAGAAATGCACAATGACGCCACCTGGAATAAAAAGGGCATTGATGCCAGCACTGCAGGTAATTACACCTTTGCCATTGACGCATTCAGTAAATCTATCGAACTAAACCCTCATGAAGCATCTACCTATTTTTGCAGGGGGGGTGCCTATTCTAAACTCGGCAACCTTAGTAAAGCGATTGAGGATTATAGCAAAATCATAGAACTCTATCCGCAACTTGCGTTTGGCTATAACAAACGTGGGATTGCTTATGATAAACTTGGCAAGCATCAACATGCGATCGAAGACTATAGTGAAGCCATTCGCCTGAAGCCGCATTATTACGATGCCTATTACAACAGAGCGCTTGCTTATTCCAAATGTGACCAGTATCAACTCAGCATTGAAGACTTCAACAAGGTCATCTGCTTAGAACCAGATCATGCTGATGCCTACAGATACCGTGGGGTTGTTTATTTTCTTCAGGGCAAAGACAATCTTGGTTACAGGGATGCACGAAAAGCGCATACATTGGGAAACAGCGAATTGTTAGAATGGGCTAAAGGAGAGGAAAATGCCGTTAATTCAGAGGGGAATCTAAAACTGATTACAAGTGGCAATTCTCACTTTAATTCTAATACAAATGTTAATGATAAGCTTACCCGCACCTTGTAGAATAAATTGTGATCCTTGGCTCTCGCCGTGTAATCTGGGACATCAACATCACCCTGTTTTTTGTCGCATATAGCAACTCTTTATGTTGCAATGCAAGATACTCGTCAGATAGACCAATTTTATCAAGTATATCGCAGAATTTTTTTTTGCCACGGGATTTTCGAGGATTTCTGCCAGATTTCTTGCATTCTCAGGACTATACCCACCGCCTATCATCGCCTTTTTTTGTGTCACCCTTGCGAGGAGGGCCATTGCGCTCTTCTTTGCGCATAATTTCAAGTCATTTGTTCGATTTTCCAAATAATTTTGCACATTTACCGAGAATTAACTTGACTGTCCGGGCCACCAGAGCGTTCATGTCTCCACTAGTTAACGCCATGGAGGTTTGAGCTGAAAACAACAACATATCAAGAGGTCCAGAGGCTCTTCCGGATGACGGTCAGAGATCTCCGGGAGAAGTACCTCGAAATCTTCGGGGAGGAGACCCGGTCCCACCATAAGGAGTTTCTGCGCAGGCGGATTGCCTGGCGCCTGCAGGCCCTGGCGGAAGGTGATCTTTCGGAACGGGCCAGGAAGCGGGCGGAAGAACTGGCCAATGACGCCGATCTCCGAATACGGATACCCCGTGATTCCGCAAGGTCGGCAGCGAGGGCAGTCAGGAAACGTTCAGCGACGGGGCGTTTATCTCCATCACGAGACCCCCGGCTGCCACCGCCCGGTAGCTTCCTTACCAGAAAGTTCAAGAGGTCGAATATCGTGGTCAAGGTTCTGGACCATGGCTTCGAATACGATGGCCGTCGCTTCAAATCGCTGTCAGCAATTGCCCAGGAAGTCACCGGCAGTAAATGGAACGGCTTCGCATTTTTTGCACTTACTGAATCCACGTCATCGCAGCAACTTGGAGGTACAAATGAACGGCTCTGAGGATAGAACCAGTTCCATGGGCATGCAGCCATCCTCAGGAGTGCTCAATGGACCCGTTCGCTGTGCCATCTACACCCGGAAGTCAACTGACGAAGGGCTTGACCAGGACTTCAACAGTCTCGATGCCCAACGCGAATCCGCAGAGGCTTACGTCGCCAGCCAAAAGCACGAGGGCTGGAGTTGCTTATCTGAACGGTACGACGACGGTGGCTTCACCGGGGGCAACCTGGAGCGTCCCGCGCTCAAGCAGTTGTTTGCTGACATCGAGACGGGCAGGATTGATTGTGTGATGGTTTACAAGGTGGACCGCCTGAGCCGGTCGCTGCTGGACTTCACCCGTATCATGGAAATCTTCGACAAACACGGGGTGAGCTTCGTTTCCGTCACCCAGCAATTCAATACGACCTCTTCCATGGGACGGCTCACGCTTAACATCCTGCTTTCCTTCGCTCAGTTCGAACGGGAGATCATCTCCGAGAGGACCCGAGACAAGATGTCGGCCGCCCGAAAAAAGGGCAAGTGGGTCGGGGGTATGCCGGTTCTGGGGTATGACTTGGGTTCGAAAGGCGGTGGACTCATCGTCAATGAGGAGGAAGCAGCAAGGGTGCAGGCTATCTATCGGCTTTATCTAGAACGCAAAGCGCTGATTCCCGTCGTCCGGGAGCTCGAACACCGCCAGTGGCAAACAAAACAATGGACCACCAGGAGGGGTCGGGAACGCGGAGGTAAACTTTTCACCAAAGGAAGCCTGTTCCGACTTCTCACGAACATCATCTACACCGGAAAAATCAACTACAAGGGTACGATTTACGCTGGAGAGCACTGCCAGATCGTAGACACTGAAGTATGGCAGCGGGTCCAGGACGTCCTACGGCATAACGGACGGACTGGTGGAAAGAAGGTTCACGACAAACACGGAGCGCTGCTGAAAGGACTGCTCTACTGCTCCCCCTGCGAAGCAGGCATGGTGCATTCTTACACTCTCAATAACAAGAAACGCTATCGCTACTATGTTTGTATCAACGCTCAGCAGCGGGGCTGGACGTCCTGCCCGACAAAGTCACTGAACGCCCACGAGATCGAAACGGCAGTGGTGGATTATATCCGGGGCATCGGGAAGAAAAGAGAAATTACGGTGGAGACCGCAGCAGATGAACGAGACTTCATGAAGGCGCTTTCAGTTCTCGACCCGGTCTGGGATTCGCTCGCGTCTCGTGAGCAATCACGGATTATTCGGCTTCTTCTCAAGCGTGTCAGCTATGACGGACAGGACGGTAAGGTGAGGGTAACTTTCCACTCACAAGGCATTAAGGCGTTGTATATGGAACTCAGTTCAGTAGACAGGAGAAAAAGCAATGAGAAAAACGTTGCGCAATCATGAACACGGAAGCACTTCTTCCTTTGAAGTGACATTTGATTTCCGGCCGAGAAAAGGCAGGAAAAACAGGGGGCCTAATCCGGCTGATATCCATGGAATTCTTGAGACGGGAAACGTCCCCCGGGTTTCCCGACTTATGGCCCTGGCGATCCGCTTCGATGGTCTGATCAGACATGGACAGATAAGAGGCTTCGCCGATCTGGCCCGGCTGGGTTACGTGAGCCGGGCACGTATCACCCAGATCATGAATCTGCTCAATCTATCACCGGACATCCAGGAAAATATCCTCTTCCTGCCGAAGACCACAAAAGACCGTGACCCGATCCGGGAGAAAAACCTCCGGGCCATCGTTGCTGAACCTCATTGGTCCCGGCAACGGAAGATGTGGGCGAATTATGGCGCGGAATAAAAGGTTACCATAGCAACCGCTGACGACTGATAGTTTTTAAATTACTTTTCCCGCAGGGAAGAGTTCTTGTCATAGAACCAGACTTACTTGACAGCAAGTGTAAAANNGCTATTTCTGACCGGTTAGTGTAATGGCTCCCCCAATAAATAAAATAATAAGGAGTTGAAAATGTTGGAAACAGGCAGTCTGGGTAAAAATAAGTTAAGCACTATTGCGATGGTATGTATTGCTGTTGCAATG
>PLMX01000173.1 GCA_003142635.1 Syntrophaceae bacterium
ATGTTAGGCAATATGAATAATGTTTTGGTGATTGTTTTTTCCTCTGAGTTTTTCGGCCCTATCGAACCCATGGTGGCCGCCATGTATATTATCCCCTTTTTTGGTCTTGTTATGCCCCTCAGATATTATTCCCATAGGCGCAGCAGAGCAGCTGATGGGATTATGAGAAATCGAGACAAGGGTCCTTTAAATAAATGAACAGGTGAAACAAAATAGAAGCAGAGGGGCAATAAATAAAAAGAAGTGAATAATTCTTTCTCGCCGCTTTTGTGATCTTCATGTCGACCTGAGACAGAACCCGATATCAGGGTCATAACCGCTGGCTGTGGCGGCAAATTCGCAGCCGGTTCGACTCCCTTGACAATACGAACCACAGCATTCTTCTCAATCTTGGTATGTTGAGCTTCATCTAGGTTAAAGACCAATTTAATCTGATTGTCAGCGTTGCTGGCCTGGCCCCAAAACTTCTATTACATTCAGAGTTAGAATTCTGTCTTTTGAGGGCTCCTATTATCTATGAGAGCCGTTTCTATTTATTTCCAATTTAAGTCATGTATCATTACGATAATAGCAGATTCAACGCTTTCAGGAAGCCGCAGGCTGCATGCACGGGGAATAAGCCGTCAAGACTTGGATTATCGTCTCAAAGCTACCGTCAAGATTAAGAGTAATTGCCGGTGTTCTGAAGGACGATGTTTCTTCTTAATCCACCCTATAGAAAACAGGTTTACCTCAAATGAAATTGAAGTAATTGTGTTTGCTAACGTGTGTATTGATAATATCGGGATTTCGCCGCTTAGTAAACTGATTTACTTCACGGCGCACTGTATTAAACGCATTTACTTCACTTGGATATGCGGAAAATGTGTTTGCTATTCGATATGCGATTTCTACTTATGTAATAAAATCCAAGTGTTTAAAAAATCGGTTAGTAAACACTTTTACTTCAACGGACAATCAATTCGACTTCCCCGATCGCGCCAAAATGATCAGCTATCACAATCAAGGCACCCGACACTCCCTCTATTTTGATGCCCTTTTCAAGTGCAGTCCGAATATCTTCTTTGCCTTTCACCATATTTCCCATGGCAGTGGCAGCTGCATCAGCCATGGTGGATGATCTCGAGAGAACGCAGACTGCATCTGCTTTTCCGAAACTGAGCGAGTGTCCTACAGTTCCGGATGAGGTGCAAACTCCGAGAGGCATCTGCCCGGGTTTTAATAATAGACCGATCTTGTAGGTTAAAGGTGAATTGCCGGCGTATACCGCGACCCTCACATTTTCCTGAGTTTTCAGATAAATATCGCCCCCATTTTCGATGATGACATTCTCTGAGAGCTTGAGCAGATCTTTTCCCACGTATTCCGAGATCGCTCCTGCCACACTGGCCATTGGGCCTACATTGGCCGCGAGCGATGCCTTGAGCATATCCCTTATGATGGGGGGAGCGATGTCATCATCATCCAGGGGTGCAAGAGACGTCAGAAAGTCGGGATGCATCCTAATATAGGACTCGATAAATCCGCGATAGGTATAAACAGATTCAAGGGCTTTCTGAGAAAGGTCAGTATCGCAGCCTATTAAAAGGTCTGTTTCACGTACGCAGAGACTGAACGACGTGAGGCTATTCTGCGATACTCGGTTTCTGTAAGTCCTTTCTTGATAGCTCATAGTGAGATATGACCGGATGGGAGGTTTACTTGTTACGGCTATTCTGTTTCAATAGTCCTGTAGCTGAAATGGGTCGCTCCTGTTCCGAGAAGGCTGTCTGCTTCCCCCTTCAATTTATCGGTCGGCTCGATCTGTAAATCTCTCCCTAAATAAACGACAACTTCGCTATTGCCGTTGACGATACGAATAAAGCCATCGCACTTTCCCTTATGGTTAAGGAGTAATTCACGCAAAGACTCGATATCTGCTGCTGACGATTTTGAAACATCAATTGTGAAGTGTGCGACGTCATAAGGCTGTTCGACGGCATCTCCGAGAGGTACAATTTCGGAGGCAATCATTTTAATGCCTTCCTCGCCTGCATCTATGCTTCCCTTGATTAAGACCGGCTCTTCGGAATGCACGAGTCCGAATGCCTTACTGTAAAGATCCGCGAAGCATATCACCGTGACAGAGCCCCTGAGATCCTCGCAGGTTATATAGGCCATGACGTCTTTCCTCTTCGTAGTCACCTCGCGAATATTGCTCACTACACAGCCGAAGGCAACCGTGTCGCGATCCTTCCTATCATTGATGCTCGAACTGTCGACATTGGCCACTGTACGGAGTTGTTCGGCAAATCTAAGAAGCGGATGACCCGTGATATAGAATCCGAGGGTTTCCTTCTCATGGGCAAGTAATTCCTTATGATCCCACTCGGGTATGTCGGAAAGCGCACACTCTTGTATTATGTCGAGATGCGCATTTTTTTCACCTTCCATATGGTCGAAGAAACTGGTCTGACCACTCGACCTTTCCTTTTGGCGCCTCTGAGCCGTATCGACGATTCCTTCATAGTATTCCATCAGCTGGCTTCTTCTGAAGCCAAGGGAATCAAACGCTCCGCATTTGATGAGGCTTTCGATCATTCTCTTATTGATTTTCCTGAGATCGACGCGTGTGCAGAAGTCCTCGAAAGTCGCGAATTTCCCATCCTCTTCCCTTACAGAGATAATCGAGTCAATTGCACCTAACCCCACATTCTTGACGGCAGCAAGACCGAAGCGGATGTGTTCCCCAGTGACACTGAAATCGCTCTTAGATTCATTGATATCAGGCGGGAGTACATCTATGCCCATATCCTTGCAACTGTTTATGTACTTGATGATCTTGTCCCTGTTNNGCGGTTTGGTAGGATATCATGGCGTAAGCGGTGCTGTGGGACTTATTAAATCCGTATTCTGCAAATGTTTCCATCTGCTGCCAGATCTTTCTCGCTTTTTTCTCGGGCACATTTCTGCGCCTTGCACCGTCGAGAAATTTAGGTCTCTCCTTCTCCATCTCCGCAGCTTTTTTTTTGCTCATAACCTTGCGCAGTATATCGGCTTCCGCCATAGTGTAACCGCCGATGACGCCAGCTATCTGCATTACCTGTTCCTGGTATACGATAACGCCATAAGTCTCTTTCAATATTTCTTTCAGCTCGGGGACTTCATAAACAATCTTCGTCTTACCCTGCTTGCGCGAGATAAATTCCGGAACCATATTCATGGGGCCAGGTCTGTATAGGGCAATCAAGGCGATGATTTCCTCGACACAGTCAGGCTTCATACTCACGAGGATATCCTTCATGCCGGCACTTTCCAGCTGAAATATTCCGTCCGCATTACCCTTCATCAGCAATTGATATGTTTTTTGATCATCGAGGGGAATGTTATCAATGTCGATCTCCTCCCCCCTCCCCTCTTTTATAAACCTGAGCGCATTCTTGATAACTGTGAGAGTCTTGAGTCCCAGAAAATCAAATTTTGTCAGTCCTACAGCCTGGAGATCCATCATGGAAAATTGAGTAACAATTTCATCCTTGGGGCTCTTGCAGAGGGGCACGCGCTCGACAAGGGGCACATCGGATATAACAACACCCGCTGCATGGGTTGACGAATGACGGTTCAAACCCTCGAGGGCTCTTGACAGGGACAGGAGCCTTCTCACTTTCTCATTATTTTTCTCCTCTTCTTGAAGCCGCGGCACGCTCTGGATAGCCATGTCGAGCGAAATGTTGAGGATGTTGGGGATCAGCTTGGCAATGCTGTCTACTTCACCGTAGGATATGTTCAGTGCCCTACCCACATCCCTGATTACTGCCCTTGCCTGCATCTTGCCGAATGTGATGATCTGTGCGACTTTATCGCTCCCATATTTGTCCGTCACGTATTTGATGATTTCATCGCGACCGTCCTGGCAGAAATCTATATCTATGTCAGGCATGCTAATGCGGTCCGGATTTAAGAACCTCTCAAAAAAAAGCCCATACCTTATGGGATCTATATTAGTAATACCTGTTGCATAGGCAACAAGACTGCCGGCGGCGGAGCCTCTCCCGGGACCCACAGGGATGTTTCTTTGTTTTGCATAATTCACAAAATCTGACACAATAAGAAAATATCCCGCGAACCCCATGGACTTTATAATCTCCAGTTCTTTGTGCAGGCGCTTCTCGTATTCCTCGCGAACACCCTTGTCCTCTAGGCCCTTCATGATCATGGGCAGCAACTTGTCCAATCCCTTTTTCGCGAGCCCTGACAAATATTCATCAAGCGATTCACTTGTACTGACTTCAAAATTTGGCAGACAAATGCTGCCAAAATCAAAAGTTAAATTACATCTCTCAGCAATGACCGCCGTATTGTCAATGGACTCCGGAATATCTTCAAACAGGCGCGCCATGGTCTCGGGCGAACGGAAGTAAAACTGGTCTGTCTTGAATCTCATACGGTCAGTATCATCCATGGTCTTACCTGTCTGTATACATAGAAGGACTTCGTGCGCCTCGGCATCTTCTCGATTGATATAGTGACAGTCGTTGGTTGCCACAAGGGGAATCGAAAGTTTCCGGCTCATTTCGATGAGACCGCTATTTACAATCTTTTGTTCAGGAAGACCATTCTCCATGATCTCAAGATAGAAATTTCCGTCGCCAAATATTTTCCGGTAATCATCGGCAGCCGCTATTGCCCCTTCCATATTCCTTCTTAGCAGCATGCTCGCTATTTCTCCGTGCAGACATGCACTGAGTCCGATAAGGCCTTCGCTATATCTTGCAAGGAGTTCCTTGTCCACACGCGGTCGATAGTAAAATCCTTCCAGGTAGGCCGCGGTGACGAGTCTCATGAGATTCTTATACCCCTGACCGTCTTTAACCAGAACGACCAAATGGTAAAAGCCCTCCCCTGTGGCTTGCGCATTCTTGTCAAACCGGCTCTTGGGCGCAACGTACAGCTCGCAGCCGATAATCGGCTTAATGCCGTACTTCTGGGCATGCTGATAAAAGTCGATGGCGCCAAATATATTGCCATGATCCGTCATCGCTACCGCCTGCATCTGGTATTCCTTTGCCTTCTTGAACAGATTGTCGAGACGAATAGTGCCATCGAGGAGACTGTACTGCGTATGAACGTGCAGGTGAACAAAATTCGCAGGCATCATTAAATGTTTACCCCTTGATAAATTGAATTAGCAGGAAAAGCGGGATTACAAGTAGAAAACTCAGCAAGCGAGGTGAGAGACCCCTGGGAAATTACGCGTACAAAAAATGCGTTACACGCACCGCGTCATATGCAGTTAATGCTGTGCCGTCTGATACTCAATCCAGCCAGTAGTTCGGCGATTCTTTCGTGATAATGACATCGTGGACATGGCTTTCGCGAAGTCCCGCCGATGTGATGCGGATGAATCTCGTCTTTTCTCTCAGTTCCTTGATCGTTCTGCAACCTACATAGCCCATGCCGACCTTCAGTCCGCCCACGAGCTGACCTATGCTTGCGGATAACGGTCCTCTGAACGGCACCCTGCCTTCTATGCCCTCCGGCACGGTTTTCAGACTGCTCTCTATATCGTCCTGATAATATCTGTCCATGCTTCCCATCTTCATGGCCTCAAGGGAGCCCATTCCCCTGTACATTTTATAACTTCTTCCCTGAAAAAGAATCGTCTCTCCCGGACTCTCCTCCGTTCCGGCAAACAGGCTGCCTATCATCACCGTGTGGGCGCCTGCGGCAAGTGCCTTTACAACATCGCCCGAGTACTTGATGCCTCCGTCGGAAATGACCGGGACGTCGTATTTCTTAGCTACCTTGGCCGCATCTCTTATGGCGCTCATCTGCGGGATCCCGACGCCAGCGATTACCCGCGTGGTGCATATCGATCCGGGACCAACTCCCACTTTGATTGCATCCACCCCCGCTCTAATCAGCGCTTCCGCTCCCTCAGAGGTGGCCACATTTCCGGCAACCAGTTGACAAGCGGGAAAGTTTATTTTTGTGTCCTTAATCGCATCCAACACGCCCGCGGAATGACCATGTGAGGTATCTATAACAATTACATCAACACCCGCAGATAACAGGGCATCTACCCGCGCTTCCCTGTCAATGATCCCGACGGCGCCGCCAACCCGCAGCCTGCCGCGGGAATCCTTGCACGAATTGGGATATCTCTTTATCTTCTCTATGTCCTTAATGGTGATCATCCCTTTTAAATTATACGCGTCGTCCACGACCAGTAATTTTTCTATTCTGTGCTTATGGAGAAGTTTCTTTGATTCTTCCAGGCTTATATTTGATGAAACCGTGACGAGGTCATCTTTTGTCATAACATTCGCAACAGGCTGATCGAGGTTAGTCTCAAATCTGAGGTCCCTGTTTGTCAGAATGCCGACGAGCCTGCGATTTTTGACCACGGGAACGCCGGATATCCTGTATTTGTTCATGAGTTCGAGGGCATCATGAACCTTCTGCTCAGGTCCGATCGTAATCGGATCCACAATCATGCCGCTCTCCGACTTTTTCACTTTATCCACCTCGATCACCTGCTTTTCAATACTCATATTGCGGTGGATGATCCCTATCCCTCCCTCCTGAGCAAGACAAATAGCAGTCCCGGATTCTGTGACAGTATCCATCGCGGCGCTCACAATGGGGATATTCAGTATGATATTATTAGTGAGGAGGGTCGACGTTTCTGCATCCTTGGGAAGAATGCTCGATTCGCGCGGTACGAGAAGAAGGTCGTCGAATGTCAATGTCTCTTTTACGTGATCATCCAGCATGGTGCATCTCCATATGTTTGATATCTATTTCACGCAGCAATTGTTATGCAGAAATGTCTGCCGTTGAGAGAAATGAAGTACTCAGCTCCGCCGTCACTACATTCTATAAATTCTGCGATTTGATAATAACTCGCCCTTGAAAAGCGTGCGACAAAAGCGTTCTTCTTAACCGAACAATAAAGCACATTGTCCTTTGCCGCCCACAGAGAATCGCAATTGAGTCTCTCAATGCTCTGATCTGACAAGAAAAGATTAATGCATTCTTCATTGTCTGATTCAGCAGTACACTTATATATTGCTCTTACTACAAAGGGCGCATCTTCCACTTCCAGATAACAGCGGTCATCATCGAGCTCAATTAAATATCTGCCGCTCTCATCCTTCTTCAAATTCTGGTAGAAGAATTTTACGATTTCATCCCTGAAAATCACATTGCCCCTGTAATACCAGATACCTTCTTTATCTATTCGGATGTCGCAGGGCGGAATATCCTTATCCATAATTGTTGCAGAGCTCCTTTTTCAAAACGTCTTTCTGCTGTCGAGGAGCATCGTCACAGGCCCGTCGTTTACCGATTCTATTTTCATCATGGCTTGGAATTCACCAGTAGCGACATGCGAGATTTTTTCGCGGGCCAGGCTTACGAAGTACTCATACTGTTTTCTCGCCGCCTCAGGCTCCTCCGCAGACATGAAAGAAGGCCTACGCCCCTTTCCGCAATCCGCCAGTAGTGTAAACTGAGATATGATAAGGATCTCTCCGGATATCTCGACGAGAGATAGATTCATCTTTCCATGCGAATCCTCAAATATCCTCAAATGGATTATTTTTTCAAGGAGAAAATCCGCATCGCGATTAGTATCTCCCCTTTCTATACCCAGAAAGACGAGGACTCCTTTTCCTATGATCGATATTATCTCTCCTCCAACAATGACTCTCGCCCTATCTACCCTCTGCACAACGCACCTCATATCATCTTACTTCTCCGCTGCGCCGGCATGGTAGCAATATTCAATTAATGCTTCAAGTCTTTTCTCGACATCCTGCCACAAGAGATGAGATTCTATTGCCTTGCATGCAAAAACACTATATATAGCAAAAGACATATGACTTCCCGTAATAAAAAAAACATCCTTCTCATCAATCCCTGGATATACGATTTTGCCGCCTATGATTTATGGATAAAACCGCTGGGACTTCTCTACATGGGGGCGCTCCTTCGTGAGAACGGCTATCACGTCGATTTTATCGATTGCTTGAACGCCTGTCACCCGCAATTAAAACGGCACACCCGAATTAAGTCGCCGAAAAGATATATCACAGGCCACGGCAAACTTCCTCAAGAGAGAATTCCCAAGCCGCAGGCTCTAAGGGGAATTAAGAGGAATTATAGCAGATACGGAATAACGCCTGATATTTTCGCTCATGAGCTCGAGTCATATCGCAGCCCCGATTTGATTCTTGTCACCTCCATGATGACATACTGGTATCCCGGTGTCTTTGAGGTGATTAGGATCACTAAACAGAAGTTCCCGGCTGTCCCGGTTGTCTTGGGTGGAATATATGCAACCCTCTGCCCCGAGCATGCGCTGAAATCTGGTGCAGATACGACTATAGAAGGTGCATGCGAAAAACAGCTTTCTACGCTATTGCGCAATTTTTTCGGTCATGAGCCCTCTTTCTTGCCGGACGCGGATGATTTGGATTCTGTGCCCTACCCTGCTTTGGATCTCCTGCCGCGCAGGGATCAGTTCCCCATACTAACTTCGATGGGTTGTCCTTATAAATGCACCTACTGCGCCTCGCACCTCTTGACCGATAATTTCAGACAGAGGAAACCTGAAAGGGTAGTAGATGAGATACAATTCTGGCATAGACATTTCGGCGTCAGCCAGTTTTCCGTTCACGATGATGCACTTCTGGTGAACCCACACGAAATGGCGATCCCGATGATTAAGGAAATCATCAAAAGAGGGTTAACTTGCCAATTTCACTGCCCGAACGGTCTCCACATATCTCAAATCACGCCTGAACTAAGCAAATTAATGCATCGAGCGGGCTTTTCCACCATACGTTTCGGCTTTGAATCGTCCAATCCAGTGACGCAGTTGAATACGGGAAGCAAAGTGAACAACGACCAACTGCAAGCCGCCGTCCGCTACCTCAGGGACGCGGGCTATAAATCCGAGGATATAGGCATCTACCTCCTGTGCGGCTTACCAGGCCAAGAGGCCGCAGAAGTGAGGGACAGCATACGCTATGTACAATTGCACGGGGCAAGACCGATCATTGCTGAATATTCCCCTATCCCCGGTACGGCGCTCTGGGAATCGGCAGTACACGGATCACGTTTTGACCTTGAAGGAGAACCGCTCTTTCATAACAACTCGTTGCTTCCCTGCAGCAGTGAAAAATTCACACCTGAGATGTATAATGACTTAAAGACGATGACGAGAGGGCATTGATATTTGACATTGTTTCGCGTTAAAAATCATGTTAGTCATAGCTCACTTTCACGGTGGGGACAAAGATGAGAATCTGTTTATTCGTGTTAATCTATATGTTTTTCCTGATGCATACCAGCCTTTATGCAGGTTGTATCAAGGGGAATTGTAAAAATGGCGAAGGCACCTATGAACATATCGATGGCTCGGTCTATGAGGGTCAGCACAAAGACGGCAAACGCGAGGGTCAGGGAACTTACACCTACCCAAATGGTACAAAGTATGTTGGCCAATTTAGGGACAGCCATTTTGACGGACGCGGCGTCTATACAGTCCCCCATAGTGAAAAGTATGAAGGTGAGTTCAGAAACGGCAACCGCGATGGAACCGGGGTATTGATATATGCCGACGGCCGAAAATATGAAGGACAATTCAAGAACGACAAGGAGAGCGGAACAGGGGTGCTGACCTACGCCGATGGTACGAAGTATACCGGCCAATTTCAAGACAATTTATTGAACGGCCAAGGCGTTGTGATTCTTCCGGATGGAACAAGGATAGAAGGCCGATTCAGGAACCACAAGCTTGACGATACAGGCACTCTGACATATCCTGATGGAAGGAAAGAAACGGTTGTGCAGACGGGCACAAATACCTTTAAGATTGTTTTTACTAAGTAAAGATACGATATCATACAGGACTAGATATTTATTCTGCCTTCGAATGGGGGAAACGTTGATATGGGCTCACGGGCGCAGTGGGTGAAGAATGTCCTGATCGGCTTCTTATCGCTATTCTTCTTGGCGTTCGGCATCAACGCCCTCATAAACGCATACAGCACGAAGAATCCTCTCGAGTTTATCATGTACTTTTTTTCGTCAAGCCTGATAATTCTAATCAGTATGGTGGGGATCATTTACCCCGCTTTTCGCATACGAGCGATACTGAAACCAAAGAAGATGGATGAAAATGATGCATAGATCCATATGGATATCGATGTGCATCCTTGCATCTATCCTTCTCATTATCTGCATGCCCTCCCCCGGATTTTCATACGAAATGGGAAACAGGGTCTTGTCCTATACCCTGAAGAATGGCTTGAAAATTCTCATGGTGGAAAGACATTTGAGTCCGACAGTTTCTTTCTATATCCAACATCGGGTCGGCGCCGTCGAGGAAATTGACGGCAGGACCGGTACGGCTCACCTTTTGGAACACATGCTCTTCAAAGGAACGAAAACGATCGGAGCGAAGAACTATCATGAAGAAGAAAAAATTCTCAAGTTGATTGCCGGAACCGGTAAAGAACTCGATCTTGAGAAGATGAAAGATAAAGATGCCAATAAGGCCCGCGTTCAGGCCCTATCCGAACGGATGGAGGTCTTGCAAAAGAAGCACAAGAAATTGTTTCTCGAAAATGAACTTGACAGACTCTACGTGGAAAATGGCGGAGATAATATTAATGCGTCTACCGGACAGGATCTTACAACATATCATGTCAGTCTTCCTTCCAATAAAATCGAACTCTGGGCAAGGATTGAGGCGGATCGAATGACCGCACCTGTATTCCGTGAATTTTATTCTGAACGCAATGTTGTGATGGAAGAACGCAAGCAGCGGATTGAATCGGAACCGGATGGCCAGTTATATGAGCAGTTTCTCGCCACAGCATTCATCGCCCATCCATACAGACGGCCAGTCCTCGGCTGGCCGTCGGATATGCAGTTTTTGAGCCTCGAGTACACGGAAGCCTTTTTCAAAAGATACCACGCACCGAATAATACGGTAATTGCGATTGTGGGCGATATTGATCCCGCGAATACCCTTGCGATCATCAAGAAATATTTTGGCGCCATACCCAGCCGTCATATAGACCATTCGCCTATTACACAAGAGCCTCCCCAAAAGGGCGAGCGGCGGGCAGACATTGTCTCCGATGCTAGTCCTCAGATGGTCATAGGCTATCACAAACCGTCCCTGCCGGACTTCGATGACTATGTATTTGATGTTATAGAATGTATTCTTTCTAAAGGAAGGACATCCCGATTTCATAGAGTCCTTGTCGAGGAAAAGACCCTTGCAGAAAGCGTTCACGCAGTCAATGGCCTGCCGGGCGCCAAATATGACAACCTCTTCGCCATATTTGCGAAGCCCCGTCATCCGCATACCAACGCCGACGTCGGGCATGCTATTTATGAAGAAATCGAAAAACTAAAAACAGAACCCGTTGCCGCGAGGGAATTACAAAAGGTTAAGAATCAGATCAGTGCTGATTTTATAAGAAGTCTGAATTCGAACCTTGGACTTGCAAATCTGCTCTCCTATTTTGAGGCGATAACCGGTAGTTACCAATATATAACGGATCATATCAAAGTGATCGAGCGGGTCACATCCGAAGACATCGTGCGTGTGGCAAAAAAATATCTCACTCCTGATAACAGGACCGTAGTGGAGCTCGTCTCAAAGAATTAGACGTATGAATAATCTGATTTCGCGTATCATATTGGTCTCTTTTCTGCTGCTGTGCCTGGCGTTCGGCTCAACCGCCCATGCAGGTGAACGCGCCCGCGTCCCCCTCCCGAAACCCGATGAGCTTAAATACCGCCCGATCCACTTCGCGCCGCCGCAGGCGGAAAGGGTTCTTTTAAATAACGGCCTCATCCTTTACATATTTGAGGATAGAGAACTTCCTCTCCTGAACATATCAGCCGTCATCAGGACCGGCTCCAATTATGACCCCGCAGGAAAAGAGGGTCTTGCGGAAATTGCAGGCGCGGTTTTGAGGACCGGTGGCACAAAATCCCTCTCCGGCAACGCCGTTGACGAAGCCTTAGATTTTTTTGCCGGTTCGCTTCATGTTTCGATGAACCGCGATTCCGGATCGATCAGCCTCTCCATTCTCAAGAAGGATTTGGACGAAGGACTGAATATCTTTTCTCAGATAATTACAAAGCCCGCCTTCGAGGAAAGCAAACTGAAACTCACGACGGATTTAAAAATCGAAGAGCTCAGAAGAATAGCCGATGATCCCAAGAAACTGGCCTTCAGGGAATTCACGCGAGTTTTTTTCGGGAATAATCCCGCAGGGAGATTCCCGTCAATATCATCTGTCAACAACGTCAAAAGAGACGACCTCTTCGAGTTCCACAGAAGATTCTTTTTCCCGGAGAACATTATCATATCCGTCACCGGGGATATATCGAAGGAGGAGGCCATCGCGAAAATCAGGCAGTATCTTGGATCCTGGAATGTATCCAGAAACAATTATGCTATTCCTCCCATTCCCGTTAAGCAAAATGGGCGTATCTATTTTTTGTCCAAGAACATCCCCCAGTCCATAGTCATCTGCGCCAATTTTGCTCCCGGCAAGAAGCAGCCAGATGCATATCCGTTTGAGGTCCTCGATTTTATACTTGGCAGCGGTGGCTTCAAGTCTCGGATCTTTCAGGAAATAAGAAATAACCGCGGGCTCGCATACAGCACGGGAAGCTTTTATACGAAGAGGACTGAATATGGCGTATTCGGCGCCTATGCGATGACAGAATCCGATTCGACAGCCAAAGTGCTTTCACTCCTCCGCTCAATCATAGAAGATGCAAGGATGAGGTCCGTGGATAAGAAAGAACTCGAATGGGCTGCAAAGTCCATCACTAATAACTTTATTTTTTCATTCCAGTCCGCGGACCAGATTGCCCGTCAACAACTGATGATAGAATACGACAAATTGCCTCCCGA
The DNA here is from genome assembly GCA_003142635.1 of Syntrophaceae bacterium. Lineage (GTDB taxonomy): Bacteria > Desulfobacterota > Syntrophia > Syntrophales > UBA2185 > Fen-1135. The sequence goes on from PLMX01000173.1 coordinate 12,935, forward strand.
TTATCTTGCGACCTATAGAGACAAGATCGCTGAGGTTCAGCCGGAAGAGATGAAAAGAGTGGCTCTGAAATATCTATCGCCGGATGAAACTGTCATCTTTATTTTGGGCAATGACAAGGCTTACAATCAGGTTATTACCAGCTTTGGAAATGTTTCCCGCATTGAAGGCAGTGAGTAATATGACGCCTGTCGAAAGAATCATCAGACGAATCGACTCCTACAAGGACGCCATGATCAAATTGCAGGCCGATCTGACTGCCATCCCCGCTCTGTCCCCCGATAACGGCGGCGACGGCGAATTTAATAAAGCGCAATTCATTCTCAAATATCTCACTGCCATGAATTTTCCCGATGTTCTACAAATAAACGCACCGGACGGCACGACGTCTTCGGGTATCCGTCCCAATCTCGTCGTCACCATACCCGGCAATAATCCCTCGAAAACCGTCTGGATTATGACACACATGGATGTGGTCCCACCCGGCGAGCCGGAACTCTGGGATGAAGATCCTTTCAAGTGCTATGTAAAGGATGGCAGAGTCTATGGTAGGGGCACGGAGGACAATCAGCAGGATCTCGTATCCTCCATATTTGCAGCCAAGGCCTTACTCGACGAAGACATTAAACCGGAATGCTCGGTAGGCCTGGCATTCGTTGCCGATGAAGAAACGGCGAGCCGCTTCGGTTTATCATACATCCTACAAAGTAATCGGAATCCTTTTCGCAAAACGGATATCATCGTGATTCCGGATTCCGGAAACGAAGATGGAACGATGATTGAGACAGCGGAGAAAAGTATCTTGTGGCTGCGCTTCAAAACGATCGGCAAGCAGTGCCATGCCAGCAGGCCGGGCCTCGGGAAAAATGCTTTTCAGGCGGCATCTCATCTCGTCGTCTTGCTCGACGGCCTTCATCAAACTTTCGCTGCTTCTGATCCTTTTTACGACCCGGCGACAAGCACGTTTCAACCGACGAAGAAAGAAGCCAATATCCCCAACATCAACACCATTCCCGGAGATGATGTCTTCTATATGGACAGCAGGGTCATGCCTCAATATCCTCTGTCCCATGTAATTCAAGAAATAAGGGGAATTGCTGACAAGATCGAAAAACAATTTGATGTATCAATAGAGATCACGACCGTTCAGGAAGCTCAGGCGCCTCCTCAGACACCGCATGACGCCCCGGTTGTGACAGCCCTTAAAAATGCCATCAGACGCGTTTATAATGTCGAGGCGACGCCTCAAGGGATAGGCGGGGGGACAATCGCCGCAATATTCCGTGAGCACAACTACCCTGCCGCAGTTTGGTCGAAGATGCAGCACACAGCTCATCAACCCAACGAAAACTGCCTCATTTCAAACATGGTGGGAAATGCCAAAGTGTACGCCAACCTGTTTCTGCAGGAGCAATAAGCGTCGAGAGCAAAACTGATTGCAATAGGAAACGTTGCATGATATCATAGTGTGCGTTTTACGATATGTGAGAAGAAGAACTCAACATCATTGAGCAATGTTTGATGAGGTAGCCTATTTCATTAAAGCAGACGACAGACTTCAGCTGGGTTAAGAAGATCACTTTTACAGACAATGACCTCCTGAGAAGTCTCCTCGGTGAACACGACAGGAATATAAAACTCATTGAAGAGTTTGAGCCTGTGAAGATAGGCGTGCGCGGCAACATCCTATCGATTGCCGGAGAACAAGTCGCTGTGGACCTTGTCCATAATCTTCTTCTTCAACTGCATGCGTTATTGGAAAAAGGATATCCTATATATCCCGCAGATATCGACTATGCGCACAGGATTCTTTCCAGTAACGGCTCAACAAATATCGAAAAGATATTCCTTGATACGGTCTTCATCTCTTCAAAGAAACGCTCAATTACTCCCAAGAGCATCGCCCAAAAAATATACATTGATATGATCAGAAGCTACGATATAGTCTTTGCGATCGGTCCTGCGGGAACCGGCAAAACATACCTCGCTATGGCCATGGCTGTCTCCGCGCTTCTTGATAAGAAAGTTAACAGGATTGTTCTGGCAAGGCCTGCCGTTGAGGCAGGTGAAAGACTCGGCTTTCTGCCCGGCGATCTTGCAGAAAAGGTTAACCCCTATCTCAGGCCGCTCTATGACGCTCTTTTTGACATGATTGATTTTGACAAGGCGTCTGCCCTCATTCATAAGGGGGTCATCGAAGTTGCTCCGCTCGCATTCATGCGAGGGAGGACATTGAATGACTCCTTTGTCATTCTCGATGAGGCGCAAAATACCACCTCTGAGCAGATGAAGATGTTCTTAACCAGGCTGGGATTCGGATCGAAAGCCGTTATCACAGGTGATATAACCCAGATAGATCTCCCCCTTGATAAGATATCCGGCCTTGTAGAGGCGGAAACGATTCTTAAGAAAGTAAGAGATATCAAGTTCGTCAATTTTTCCGAGATTGATGTGGTCAGACATCCCCTCGTCCAAGACGTGATACGGGCGTACAACCATTTGGATCGGGGGAGGAAGAAGCATAGACAACAATTATCTTCATGATACCGGCACATCTCAAGTTATCCACGATTGCGCAAGTCATCAGGAAGCAAGCTACGCAAAAAAGCTAATACCGGACTCTGCAAAAATAACATCATTCCAAGGGATTGATTACCGAGATCCCGTCATCCCGGGAATTTAACGGCATAAAGAAAAACAACCATGCGGGTCATAATAGAAAACAGGCAGAAGCAAATAAGCATCGACCGCCGTAGTGTGCGAAGGACAATGTTCAGGATCATGAAGCTCCTCAATTGCAGCGATAAGATTATTAGCCTGCTCTTCGTTGACGATAAAGAGATAAGGGAAATTAACAGACATTACTTGAGCCGGGATTATCCCACAAATGTCATATCCTTCTCTCTTACTGAGGGGGAATTCGGGGATATCAATCCCGACATCTTGGGAGACATTGTAATTTCTGCAGAGACAGCCTTCAACGATGCAGAAAAATCAGGTATCGCCTTCAATGACGAGTTGGCATTTCTCATGATCCACGGCGTTCTTCATCTTCTTCATTACAACAATGAAAATGCCAGTGAGGCGAATACTCTCACGATGAAGAAAAAGGAACAAGAGTTATTCTATATGCTGAAAGGTTACGAGATTCAATAACAGTAATATCATTTCAGGATTATGACCTGACCCGGACGTATATTATCTTCACGCGCCAATTTATTCATTTCCAGGATTTTATGCAGACTGACTCCGTTCTTCTTGGCAATTTTGCCCAGGTTATCCCCGTTTCGCACCGTGTATGTCTTACCGCCGTCGTTAGGCGCCGCTTCTTTCTTTTTCTTGGCGGGCTTCTTATGCATTTCTTTGTCCGACCCGATGCCCTGTTGCTTTTCCGCGTTCTTGTTACTTATCAGGATGACCTGTTCCCCTTTGAGGGTCTTGCGCTTTTTGAAATTGTTTAACCTTCTAATTTCATCGACCGTCGTATCATAGCGCTTTGCGACAGAAGCGAGGGTATCTCCTTTTTTTGTCCTGTATTTGATCGTTTCGCCGCTTACCTGGATATCATTCTTGTCTGATTGCTGAGTTGATTTAGCCTTCGCATAGCCGCTGCCGTGAACTGGTATGATTATATTCTGGCCGGCTTTTAGTTTCTTCCTACTGGATATGCTATTATATTCCATTATCGCACTTACAGATGTTCTGTGTTTGCGCGCGATCGCCGCCACTGTCTCCCCCCGCTTCGCCTTGTAGTGCACAAATACCTGACGCGGCTTCTCGCATTTGGGAACTTGATCCATGATCTTGGCGGTTTTTTCTGCCATTCCGGGAGGCACCTTGAGATCATATTCTTTATCAGGCGTAATGCTTTGCCTTAGCTCCGAATTCAATGTAGTAATTGTCTCCTCCGGAGTTCCCAGGAGGCGCGCGATATCCGAGAGACGCATTGATCTATCTGTCTTTACCGTTTCATAGCGATATGTATTCTGCCTTTCCAGATTCTCATTAAGATCAAAGCCGTACTTCTTAGGATCCTTTATTATCTGCAGAGTCGCCAGGAAGCGGGGTACGTAACGCGCGGTCTCATAAGGAAGTTGACGGTACAGATCCCAGAATCTGTCGAAATAATTCATATGCTGCCTCGAAATGACTTTGAGGACCCTTCCTTCTCCGCAATTGTATGCCGCCAGAACTGTAAGCCAGTCGCCGAACATGCCGTGCAGCTCCTTCAGATAATCAATGGCAGCCCTCGTTGATTTTTCCACATCAAGTCTTTCATCAAGCCATTCGTCGCGGTTCAGGCCATACTTATAGCCCGTGGAGGGGATAAACTGCCAGAGACCAAGCGCGCGCGCGCGTGACAAAGCGCGAATCTTAAACCCGCTTTCAACCAGGGGAAGCCATGCGAGCTCCGCGGGCAATCCTGCATTTTTCAACTCTTTCAAGATTATAGGCCGATACAATGCGGAGCGTTCGTATGACTGGACGAAAAAATCTCTCTCTACTGTTTGAAAGAGTCTGATTTCCTTCTCGACATCTGAATTGACGACATGCAGTATTTCACTGTGCTTACCGCTTGTCGTAGTGTGCATAGATGAGTAGATGGCAAGGATTTGCTTCGATATAAGGAGGCGTATGTCGTCCTTTTGGCGAGCGATATCGGGCTCGCCATTTGCATCCAGAAGCAGCGCATAAGCCTGATCGAGTAAATCCAGGGCATTTTCCAGATCCCCCTTGACCCAGTATTCTCTCGATTCATCAAGGAGTTCGAGCGCTTCTTCCATTATGTCTCTCCCCTCTTCTCTCTCTTGTTCCTTCACAGCGCCATTCGAAAGAAACCCATGTTTCGGCGAGGGGGACACTTCCTTTGTGTTCTCGTTTTTTGATTTCTCCGGATCGACGACAATGAGGGACGGTTCATCTCCGGTCTTCATCTCTCCGTAAGCTTTACTGATTGAAAGTATCGGGCAGAGAAGCAGGCATATGATGAAAAGAAGCGGCAGGAGAAAACGGCTTTCTCTTGGCATCTAAATGAACTCCTTTCTTTTTCAATACGACTATCTAACCTCACATCACAACGGCAAGGTGCACGCTGTCTATATCACATTCTGCTGATTCATTATAGTTTTAATTCAACAGATATGCTTCAATGAAGTCGTCTATGTCACCGTCCAATACTCTATTAACATTGCCGACTTCAAGATTTGTCCGGTGATCTTTGATTAGCTTATAGGGGTGAAGGATGTAGGATCTTATCTGGCTGCCCCAGGCGATGTCTTTTTTCGCTTTGTTCTGTTCGTCGATCTTCTTTTTTTGTTCCTGAAGCTGCATTTCGTAAAGACGCGACTTCAAGAATTTCATGGCCATGGCTTTGTTCTTGTGTTGAGAACGTTCATTCTGGCATTGCACAACTATCCCCGTCGGCAGATGCGTGATCCTGACGGCGGAATCCGTCTTATTGACATGCTGCCCTCCCGCACCCGTTGCCCTATAGGTATCTATGCGAAGATCATTTTCGTCAATTTCCACGACTATCTCGTCGTCAACTTCAGGATAGACAAAAACGGAGGCGAATGACGTATGCCGGCGCGCTCCGGAATCAAATGGCGATATGCGCACAAGCCTGTGTATACCGATTTCCGCTTTGGCATGCCCATATGCATAGTCTCCTTCGATCGTCATGGAAACGCTCTTTAGACCCGCTTCATCACCGGGTTGATAATCGATAATGGTAGTCGAATAACCTTTCCGCTCCGCCCATCGCAGGTACATGCGCAACAGCATCTCCGCCCAGTCCTGAGCCTCGGTTCCCCCTGCACCCGCATGTATCGTCATTATGGAATTCATTGCATCTTGCGGAGACCCCAACATAAGTTTCAGTTCGGCGGCTCTTACCGATGATTTGAGTGTATCTAAATCTTTTTCGACCTCTTCTAATGTCTGGTCATCATTTTCCTCGCGCGCCAGATCGAGGAGAATCTCCATGTCGTCGATGCCGTCCTTTAGCTTCTTCCAGTTATCGACAATTGTTTCAAGCTTATTCTTGTCCTTCAGGATTGCGCGCGCCTTATCCTGGTCATTCCAGAAATTCTCGCTGAGTGATGATTTTTCGAGTTCTTGGATGCGCTTTTGTTTTTCTATGACGTCAAAGACACTCTCCGAGATGATCTATTCTCCTCTTCAATTCCAGCATGCTTTCATTTATTCCTGTAAGCGTCAACATTTCTCCTCCTCAAACTCATTATTATGCAACAGACCAAGATTGTCGTGCAGATTATAACAAAAATATCCCCGTATACCGAATAGAATGTCTTGTTGTGTATAAATCTTATCGTATTTCTCAAGGCCGTTCTTTCAAACAATTCCGTCTGCGCGACGATCCTTCCTGTGGGATCGATGATGGCGCTGATTCCCGTATTTGCGCTTCTCGCTATATACAGACGATTTTCCACTGCCCTGAATGTAATCATGGAAAGATGCTGGTACGGCGCAGATGTCGTTCCGAACCATGCGTCATTCGTTATATTCACAAGCAAATCAGCACCCATTCTCTTATACGCCCTGCTCGCATCGGGAAATATCCCCTCGTAACATATCAAAACACCAAGCTTATGGCGGTCCACGGTCAGAGGCTTGTATCCCTCGCCCGAACGGAAATCCCCCACGCCGACAACCAGTTTATTGATAAAAGGAAAAATCCTTCTCAACGGCACATACTCACCATAGGGGACAAGATGCACCTTGTCGTAACGCCCAGCGATCCCACCTTGCGGTGATAATAGAAAAGCGCTGTTTAATAAGGATAGGCAAGTTGCATCCCCATCGCAGTTTCTCTGATAGCTGGGACTTCCGAAAAGGAGCCAATCTCCAGAGATGCGGGCCACATCCAGAATCTCGCTTTGCATCCTGCTCGCATCCTGAAAGAAGAACGGTGCGGCAGTTTCCGGCCATACGGTGAGTCCCGGTGGTGATGATCCCTTCCTTATGGAGAGATTCTTATACACACTGATTGTATCATTCTGAAAGTCAGGATTCCATTTAACACTTTGATCTATATTCCCCTGAACAACGGCAATATCCATTGTCTCGGCCGCCTGCGATACCTTCTCAATCTGGCCCGTGCGAATGTAACCGTAACAATAGATGCCGAGCATGAATATACAGCACAAGGCAACTTCTGCCATTACACGCCTGCCCCTGAATCTCTCTTTCAGGGCATCATAAATAACTACATTCACGAGGATGATAACGAACGTGATTCCATATGTGCCGGTAATATCAACCGCCTGAATCAAATACCTATTAAGATGTTGAGAATAAGCCAGATTCTCCCAGGGAAACCCCGTTAACAAATGGGACTTCACATATTCCAGGCACGTCCATAAAGCCGGTGCCGCGATAATCCCGGTGATGCCTTTCCCTGAGAAATAGACAACACCCGCTGCAAACAGAGCAACGTATATACTCAAGTAAGCCGCCACAAGCACCATGAGAAAGATGCCTATAAAATATGGGAGATGTCCATAGTGGACAACGACAAACGCAATCCAATACATGATGCCTATATTGAACGTAAGGCCTGCCACAAAGCCTGCGAGCAGCGCATCCCGGATATCGTCAGTATCCCTGAGGGCAAAAAAAAGGGGAATCAAAGCCACCCAGGCCATTATCCCCGCACCGTGTTTGGGAAAAGAAAGAAAGAGGAGGATTCCCGAAGCAACACTCAAAAATAATGTTTTTCTATTTATCCTCAAGCTTTGCGTTCTCAATTCTTATCACTGCCCCTCCCGTCTGTACCTGAGACCCATCCAACCTTTTTAACTTAACTTTTTTTACGCTTCGCTCGTCCGCTGACTCAATTATCATTTCCAGATTATCAACGTGAATCATCTCTCCGGTCACGGGAATCCTTCTCAGCAGGTTAAGTATGAATCCGCCGAGGGTCTCAAATTTCCCCTCTTGAAACTTCACCCCCAGATAATCTTCAATAGCCTCGATCTCCACCCTGCCGTCAATCAGGGTATAACCATCGTTTAACTCCACGATGCTGCCCTTTTTCGCATCATGTTCGTCATGTATTTCTCCAACAATTTCCTCAATAAGGTCTTCAAGGGTGACGAGGCCGGATGTCCCGCCATACTCATCTATGACGATTGCCATGTGGTATTTCTTCTGCTTCAATTCATGGAGCAGATGATGCGTATTCTTTGTTTCAGGAATATAATATGGTTTTCGCAGGCTCGACAGGATATCCGTTTCCGCTATATGCTTCGACCAAAACTTCAAAAGGTCTTTAACATTCAGGATGCCGAGAATGTTATCCACATTCTCCGCATACACGGGCATCCTCGTGTGTCCAAATTTAATCGTCAGCTCAAGAATCTCTTCGATAGCAGCATCGCTTCTGATAGCGACCATCTCCGTTCTCGGAATCATCACCTCCCGTACCACGGTGTCCCGGAATTCAAGGATACTTTGAATCATCTCCCCTGACTGCTGATCAATGAGCCCCTTCTCTTCCCCCGCGTCTATTATGGACTGGATTTCCTCCTCCAATCGCGCCTGGTCATCGGGAGAAAAAAAGTTCCTGATTTTTGCGATGATTTTATTGCTCAAGATAACCAATCCCTTCTCTTAGAAGCCCCTCATATATTCCGGCCTCAGATATTTCACATCGTTTTTCCTGATCGTGTTATAAATTGTAGTTACAGTCTTCTCCTTTTCTGACGGCAGCCTCGCCTTTATGGGAAGATAATTCGAGGCGTGATTCGACGTAAAGTAACAGCTGCTGAAATCGGCCTTTTCGATAATGCCGGCTAATTCTCGCAGCAGATCAAACTTATCCGGCAGCGTAAAATTTCCCGATTCGTATTCTGCATACAAAGGTGTCCCGGGCATGAGCATAAGCGTCAAGGCACTTGCATATTCGGGATCCATGTCAGTCAGGATGCTTGCCGTATCATTAACGTGTTCCGTACTCCGATCGCCGCCCCCCAGACCAAGTATCACAGTAACAGATAACTCAATACCTGCATCCTTGATACGGCGTCCAGCCTCGACCATCTGGACAGCCGTTACCCCTTTTCTTATCTTCCGTAACAATTCATCGTTTCCGGTTTCAATGCCGAGATACACTATTCCGAGACCGAGCTCTCTTAACTGAGCCAGTTGATCGGCGGTCTTTCGCAAGATGCTCTTGGCATTGGCATATGTCCCCACTCTCTTCACACCCTGGATATGCATGCGTATCAAGCCCAAAATCTCTATGAGCCTTTCCTGCGGCATGATGAGGGCATCGCCGTCGCAAAGAAACACTTTATCAATAGAGTGCCAGCGGCCTGCTTCAAGGATATCTTCCAGGATTTCATCCGATGATTTTATCCTGAATTTCTTTTCTTTGTAAGCAGGGCAAAAGCTGCACTTGTTGTGGGAGCAACCCACCGTTACTTGCAGCAACAGGCTGCTCGCCTCACTCGGCGGCCTTATTATATCTCCTTCGTACTTCACCTTGTCCTTTTATGATGCATTTAAAAGTCTGTTTGTGAGCGGAAACAAAAAAGGAGTCAACCTAATGGTCAACCCCTCTTCATTTTTGGCGGGGTCGATGGGACTCGAACCCACGGCCTCCGGCGTGACAGGCCGGCGTTATAACCATCTTAACTACGACCCCAAAATGACATATTTGTTTTAACTTTCAAAACTTTCTTGCTCGTATTCTTAATGCGAAATAAATTAATGTGTAGGTTATTACCTATTTTTTCTTTGGTAGGCGGAACAGGACTCGAACCTGTGACTTCCACGGTGTAAGCGTGGCGCTCTCCCAGCTGAGCTACCCGCCCGTAACATTTGCCCTAACAACTGTATCTCCTGCTGTCAAGAAATAATTAGTTCAGCTTTTCGTTTGCACCACTGTGTCCAAGGGGATGGATCGTATCCGTCATCTGAATAGACGGGAGGCTCACTGACACCCCATCCTCGTGCTCCTCATGCCTTTGTTTTTCGTCGCCGGCAACAAAGGCAACCTTCATAACCTCATCCATATGTTCCACAAAGACAATCTCCAGCGCCTTCAAAACATTGGCCGGCACATCTGCAAGATCTTTTTCGTTATCCTTGGGTATAATTACCGTCTTCAAATTTGCGCGATGCGCTGCAAGCAGCTTTTCCTTCAGTCCCCCGATCGGTAATACCCTGCCTCTCAGAGTAATTTCCCCGGTCATGGCCAAATCGCCGCGAACTTTCCTCTTCATGAACGCCGAGGCAATGGAAGTGACTACGGCTATCCCCGCGGATGGTCCATCCTTGGGTATGGCGCCTTCGGGCACGTGCACGTGCACATCCGTCTCCTTGTAAAAATTCTCATCAAGACCGAATTTATCAGCCCTCGCCCGGACGTATGTCAAGGCCGCCTGAACGGATTCCTGCATTACGTCGCCGAGTTTACCGGTCATCACCATCTTTCCGGACCCTTTCATGAGGGAAGACTCTATCGTGAGAAGCTCGCCGCCGACTTCGGTCCAGGCCAGGCCTATAGACAAGCCGATTTCATCTTTGCCTTCGGTTTCTCCATGCCTGAATTTCGGTACACCAAGATATTTTTGCACCGATTTTGAACTGATCTTCACTTTACGGCCCGCGCCATTCGTCGCTATTTCCTTGGCAACCTTTCTGCAAACCGATGCAATTTCCCTCTCCAGATTGCGGACGCCCGCCTCCCTCGTATATTGTCTGATAATAGTCAGCAACGCGCCGTCGGAGAATGCTATGTTATCCTGTGTGAGACCATTAGCCTCCATCTCTTTCGAGACGAGAAATTTATTTGCGATGTTCAACTTTTCCGGTTCGGTATATCCGGCGAGACGAATCACCTCCATCCTATCCTGCAAGGCAGGCGGTATTGTTTGCAAAATATTAGCCGTAGTAATAAAC
>PLMX01000012.1 GCA_003142635.1 Syntrophaceae bacterium
CGACACAGGGGGGGGTCTTGCCATGGTGACAGCAGGGTTCGAGGATAATGTAAACGGTTGCTCCCTCGATGGATTCGGTAGCGCTGCGAATGGCATTGATTTCTGCATGATCCTCCCCGAATCGCCGATGATATCCCTCTCCGATGATCCGGTTTCCCTTGACGATCACGGCACCGACCATGGGGTTGGGGCTGACCCACTTTTCGCCACGTTTTGCGAGCCTTAAGGCCCGTTTCATGTAAAATTCATCGGTCATGAATTTCTCTTATACCATGAAGAAATGAAATGCAACAACCGGGAAACATAGGGATAGCAAGGGTTGGTGAAGGGTGTAAGGTTTTCAAGCACTTAAATCAGAATGATATTTTAGGGCAAGGGTGGGATAGACAAGGAAACAGAGGGTTATTCTCAGCAAAGTGTTGACAAATTCTTGACTAACGAAAAGCGTTGACAATAAATGAAGATTAAGGAATCTTAAACTAAAGAATATCCGGGGATACCGATTGCAACGGGACACGGCGGCGATCCTGGCCGCCTTCTCCGGATAAACACCAGGGCGCTCAGGAGGCGCGATCGATATGCAGCGGCGTGGACGACCAAGGGATGATGCTAACGTTAAGGCGAAGGATGAGATTATAGCACGCACAGCCGATACCCTAATTTGGTGGGGATTGTCACGACGCAATATAGCTAATGAGAAATCTAGCAAGGTTTATGAGGCTGTCGGTAAACAAGCAAAGGAGGTTCTAGGAAGGACTGATTCTAATGGAAATGCGCTCGGGCAAGATAGGATCGAGCAAATCCATGAACAATGGGCTATTACGAAAGGGCGAGGAAGGTACACTAAACGATCTCTAAAGGAAAGAGTCCCTAACAAAATAGCTACCATCGAGGAGTTTGCATCTTTCCTGCTTCGGAATAAAGGGGAGTGGCCCGACCCAACACCCATCATAGACCCCGCCACAGGAGAGATACGGTGCCTCATAGACCCATCCACTGGCGAGACTGAGCCATGTATTCAATTAGACCCGCTCACCAAAGAAAAGGCTCCCTGTATTGGCGGGGACGGAGAAATAATGCCATGTCCTGCCACCTATTTACCTGGTGACTTTGAGCTTACACCAAAAGCAAATGATGAATACGAGCGTTTGCGCCTGAAAATGCCCTATTTAAAAAAACAGGGTAATTAAATCGACACCACATAAACACCGTTATAGGATGTCACTAAACGTTACAGAACGGAGACATCCTATGAATACACGAAGTAGAACCACCATACCTGAAACCGGCTTTCTCCGGCTTTCCCAGATCATTTCTTCAATTATCCCCGTATCGAAAAGTACTTGGTGGGCTGGCGTCAAAAACGGGAACTACCCTCACCCTGTGAAGCTGTCTGCACGCTGTACGGCCTGGCGTGCCGAGGATATACGCGCCTTGATCGAACGGATTGCATCTGGCGGAGAGGTATAGCCATGACCAAACGGCCCAACGCCTTTGAGTTCCTCTTGATCGCATTGGCTCAGTATGACCTTCTCAAACAAATATTAGAAAGGATTTCTAAATCAACTAATTAACCCGGGTGGAACCATGGTTCCGGAAGGAAAGAAAGATAATGGCAGAAAGATTACACCATGACATTTCCGAGATTTCTTTTATCAGCTGGAAGACTGGAGAAGAGCCCCAACCCGTAAGACTCCCCAACGGTCGCATAGCTTTCAGGTTCAAATCCGATATTCAAGACGCCCTGTCAGATTTTTATAATGATCGGCCTGTTCCCGTCCAGCAGTTCGTTGATGCAGTTCGCACGATCCGCAGTCTAATTTTCAAATTGAAAGGACGCGATTGTGAGAGGGAGATAAAAAGATGACCGAACGATCGATGGGAATGGATAAAGCCGTTATCGAGAATCATTTCAAGGGTAACTTTCAATTATTTTATAGGCCCTACCTACAAACGCTCCAAAAAGAGAGTGGCGACGAATTGAAAGCCATCTGCCCATTTCACGAGGATCATAACCCGTCCCTTTCCGTAAATAACCAGACCGGTCTGTATAAATGTTTTGGATGTGACGCCGCCGGATCAGTCTTTGATTTCTATGCGCGGACGCATGACATGGCCCTACCCGGCGACTTCCCGAAGGTGCTGGGCGGGATTGCCAAAGACTTTGGAATCCATAATGGCAATGGCAATAAGCAGACCGGGAAGCCGACCGTCGCGGCCAGGTATGACTACCGGGATGAAACCGGGACCCTCATCTATCAGATCGAACGCCTTGAGCCGAAGAACTTTAGAATCAGGCGACCGGACGGGCAAGGATGGGCCTACAATGCCAAAGGCGTCAAGATCACTCCCTACCATTTGCAGGAAGTCTTGAAAGCCGATGAAGTCTTGATTGTCGAAGGTGAAAAGGACGCCGACACCCTGGCAAAGATCGGATTCACCACCACGACAAACCCGTACGGCGCTGGCAAGTTCCCGGCGAACTTCGGCCCCTATTTTGCCGGAAAGAACGTCGTCCTCATTCCTGACAACGACGACCAGGGACGGCAACACATGAAGCAAGTGGCGGAGATCATCAAAGCTCATGCAGCATCTATCCGATACCTGGAGATCCCTGGCTTACCGGAAAAGGGTGATGTTTCGGATTTTATCGCCTCATTTTCCAGTAAAGAGGCGGCTGCCGAGCGCCTGGCGATCCTGATCGAATCCGCCCCGCTCTATAAGCAACCTGGTACCACCACAGATTTAAAAATCATCAATGCAGCAGATTGGCTTGAGTCTGAACCAGCGGAGCCGGATCAGATCATGGAAAACACCTTTGATGCATCAGATAAAGTCGCAATCATAGGCAGCAGCAAACTCCGAAAGTCGTTTTTCCTCCAGCAGATGATCTTATCAATGGCCACGGGTCGGGACTTCCTCATATGGAAAATCACGAAACCACGGAAGATTCTGCATTGTTGGTTTGAAATCAAGGATCATCACTTTCACCGAAGAATAAAAAGAATGGCGCGGGCCATGGGCATCACCGCGGAGGACCTGGGCGACCGACTCCAGATCATCAATGCGCGGGGCCTGGGTATTAGTGGACCGGAGGGAATCGAACGGATCCAGGCCGCTGCTCAGGACTTTCATCCCGAAGTTTTCTCCTTTGATCCGCTCTATAAGCTCACAACCGGGGTTGAAAACGACGCCCAGGATGCAAAGATCATCCTCAACTCCTTTGATAAATTGGCGGAGCAAACAGGTGCGGCG
>PLMX01000065.1 GCA_003142635.1 Syntrophaceae bacterium
CACTTTTAAATTTTAGCTAACACATCGATGAGAGACATCGATGAGAGTTGCAATAATTTTCATATTGACAGAGCGCGGTCACTCCCTGATAATTCCTGAGTTAAGAAGCCGACAGGAACGGCAAGCCTTGTGACCATGATCTTTTTACCAATGAGCGCCCTGTTATTACTATGAAAAAGCCACGTGTGGGAATAAGCCCCTGCCTCTTGGGAAAGAAAGTGAGATACGATGGGGGACACCGGCACAATCGCTACATCACAGATATCCTCGGAAAATATTTTGGCTGGATACCTGTCTGCCCGGAGGTTGAATACAGACTCGGAATACCGAGAGAACCCATGCGCCTGATTGGCGCCCCGGCAATGCCGCGCCTTGTAACGATTTTCACGGGTATCGACCACACCGATGGAATGATGAAGTGGGTGGAAAATAAACTTGTGGGCCTCGAAAAAGAAGACCTCTGCGGATTTATATTCAAGAGTAAATCACCGAGCTCGGCGATACGGGGCGTTACAATTCTCTCACCATCCGGCGTAGAATGCGGTACAGGAGCCGGTATATTCGGGGGAGCGTTCGTCAAACACTTTTCCCTGATACCCGTAATAGACGATGAACAGCTTGGCGACACCGCCTTGAGAAGAGATTTCCTTGAGAAGGTCTTTGCCTTTAAGAGATTGCGGGACGCAAAGGAGAAGAAGCGATAAGAGAGATCATCCTTTGAGAAACTCCCTTTTCAGAACCTCGCCGGTTCTTCCGATGACCACTTTCTCCAGGGAGATATTCTTGCCGGCTATATTCATTCCTTTGCGTATAATTTCCGGAAGCCCCTGGCAGCATGGTACTTCCATGACGAGCACAGTTATGCTCGCGATATCTGCCTCCTTGAATATCTGCGCGAATCTGTGCACGTACATATCCGTTTCATCGAATTTCGGGCAACCCATGAGTACTACTTTTCCCTTCATGAAATCATCGTGCAGACGCGGATAGGCAACAGGCGTACAATCCGCCACCACCAGAAGGTCCGCTTTCTTTAGAAACGGGGCGGTCGGCGGCACGAGCCGGATCTGAACCGGCCAGTGGGACAGTGCCGAAGCGACAACTTTATGCGCTACTGTCTTATTTGCTTTCCCGATCGGCTGTAGAGATGCAAAACTCACGATTTGCGAAGACGGGCATCCGCAAGCCATGGTCGGCGGTTCCGGAACGAGCCCCGTTTCTTGGGATTTCATATGTTCCTCCACGGCCGCTTCGTCAAAGTCATCCGCCTCACGTTCAATAATATTCAGGGCGCCCCTGGGACACTCACCCAGACAGGCTCCCAGACCATCGCAATATATCTCCGCCACTAATTTAGCCTTACCGTTCCTTATCTGGATAGCGCCCTCAGCGCAGGCAGGAACGCATAAACCGCAGCCGTCACATTTCTTTTCGTCAATCTGGATGATCTGTCTTCGCTTTTTCATAAATTCCTCCCTATCTTCCGAAATTGCCTCTTAACGCCGTTTTCAGTTCTCCCGAATTTTCCCTTAATATACTCGTCCTCATTTCTTTCCGCATTGACAAAAGTCAATTTTTCTACATTTATTTTTTATTTTTTCCTTTTGGGCAACAATTTATTGCATTATAATGACCTCATATCCAAAAGAGTCGCAAGTAAAAAGAGCCTATAGATTTACAACGAGGATTCCCGTGAAGCTGCTCGATCACATTGTCACCATCCCTCTTTTCGAAGGTCTATCACGGGGACAACATGAGGCGCTGGCAAGAATCGCTGTGAGCCGTTCTTACAAAAAAGGCCAGACGATCTTCTCGGAAGGTGATGAAGGCATCGGCTTTTATGCGATCGTTTCCGGCCGGGTGAAGATATTCAAACTCTCGCCGGAAGGAAAAGAACAGATCCTCCACATGATGGGGCCCGGAGATATATTTGGCGAGGTGCCTGTTTTTACCGGCCGGGAATATCCCGCATATGCGGAGGCCCATAACAATTCCTCCCTCCTATTCTTCCCCAGAAACTCATTTATCGAGCTTGTTAAGAAAGACCCGTCGCTCTCTCTGAACTTGCTGGCCCTCTTGTCCCGGCGTCTGCGAAGATTCGCGGCGCTGATTGAGGACCTCTCCCTGAAGGAGGTACCCGCACGCCTGGCGGCTTATCTTCTCTATGCGAGCAAGAAGTCTTCCAACAAAGACGAATTCGATCTCGATATATCCAAAGGGCAGCTGGCCTCCATCTTAGGCACCATCCCGGAAACGCTGTCCCGGATTCTCGGCAGGATGGGCAGGCAGGGAATAATTCTATCGGAAGGTTCACGCATGAAGATACTGAACCGCACGACCCTCGAAGAAATTGCCACAAAAGGGAGAAAGCTATAAGATATCTGACGCCAGCGGAAAAGGAGGGACGCGGACAGAAGTCTCCTTGACAGAAAGGCTGTCCAGACATTAAGGTAGCAGGTAACAGCATCAGAACTGCAAAAAAAATAATTATTCTCTCACATAAGGACTGCACATGTCGTCTTTTAAGGAAGAAATCAAGGAAGAAGTATCCTCCGATGAAAAAGGCCAGATAAGGGAGAAGAAGTTCACCCTCAATGGAAAACCGGAAGGTAAGTACACCTCCTACTATGGCAACGGGAAGGTCATGGCCCATCTTTACTTCCGTAACGGCAGGAGAGATGGAGATGCTGTTTCCTATTATAGGGAAGGCCAGATCAGGGAAAAATGCACATTCAAGGATGACAAGCTGCACGGAGAATATGTCTCTTATCATGAGAACGGCCAGGTAAGGGAGAGGGAGAGCTACAAAGACGGTAAATTAGACGGGAGATATACACTTTTTTTTACAACAGGCCAGACGAGAGAAATAGAAAATTTCAAAGACGGCAAGCTCGACGGCGACTACATATGTTATTACAAGAATGGTCAGGTCAAAGAAAAGGGGCGCTTCATAAATGATAAACGGGACGGTGAATACATAGCCTATTATAAAAACGGCAGGACTAAGGAAAGGGCAAAATACAAGAACGGAAAGATAGAAGGAAAGTTTCTGTCTTTCGACATAGATGATCCAGAAAATCGAGAAAACAGGCAGGAAGAAGAACCATCTACCTTCGCAGAAGAGGACAACTCGAGAGGGAAGGAAAAAATGGTCGATGACCTCTTCAGGAACCTGGCGAACTTTGAGAAGGAGCAGAAGGGTAAATGATCGCAGAAAAGATCCTGATCCCGACGGATGGTTCCGATTACGGAAAGACTGCCATCGAATACGGCATATATATCGCCAAGCGCATCAACGCGCAATTGATCGGTCTCCATGTAGTTGATATCAGATTGCTGCAGGGGCCGGTATTCACCGATATTTCCGGGTCTGTCGGCCTTCCGCCTTACCAGGAATTCCTTCCGGCATTACAGGGCGGCTTTGATGAAAGGGCAGAGACTGTCTTGCAGGCCTTCAAGACAAGGTGCGAACAGGCAGGATTGCATCCCGAGATAAAGAAGGCCATGGGCGTCATCGATCAAATGATTATTGAAGAGGGCGGGAATGCCGACTGGATACTCATAGCCCAGAGGGGCGAGCATTTCCATTCAGGCGGGGGCAGCATACTTGGCTCTGTTGCAGAATCAGTCGTACGGAATTCAGGAAAGCCGGTCATGGTGACACCCGCAGTCTTCCAGGAGATCGAGAGCATGGGGCTCGCATACGACGGCAGCGCGCCGGCAGACAAGGCCTTGAAGCTTGCGGCAGAATTATCAGAGCAGACCTCCTGGCCTCTCACTGTTATTATCGTTACGGATAATCATGATCTGAGCGCAAGCCTTACAAAAAAGGTGGAGGACTTTCTCGAACCCTTGAAGATCGATAGCGCCATCATCATTCTCAGAGGCAAGGAAGACCGTGAAATTATCAAGTTCATCAGGGAAGGTTCTGTCGAATTAATGGTCATGGGGGCCTATGGCCATAACAGGCTGCGGGAACTGATTCTCGGCAGCACCACTTCAACTGTCATCCGCAAGAGCACAATCCCCGTTTTACTCACGCGCTAACCGGAAAGGGTTTTACTGTGACGCTAATGCACCTTTCATGTATCCTGACAATCAAAATCGCTGTCTGATCTTCTCGCTCAATTCCGTGAGGACGTCGTGCCGGGTCAGATCATAATAGATGGGTGTTATGGAAATCATGCGATGGCGAAGAGCGCAGGCATCGGAATCTACTTCCTCCTCGTCAGAGAGCTTCGTCTCCCCGGCAAGCCAGTAATAGATGTTATCTCTTGGATCCATCCTCTTTTCAAAACTCTCTATGAGCCGCGCCCTGCCCTGCTTTGCCACAACAACCCCCCTGATCTCCTCTTCGGGAACAGCCGGGATATTTATGTTCATGGCAAAGTTTTTTACGAGATTGTCTTCCAACATGAATGCCGCAATCTTTCGGGCAAAGCGGGCTGCGAATGAAAAATCGGCATTTCTGTGAGTGTCCAAAGAAATCGCCATGGACGGAATTCCCATGATGAGCCCCTCGGTCGCCGCCGAAACGGTTCCCGAATAGATCACATTGGTCCCCACATTGGCGCCCAGATTGATCCCCGATACAACCAGGTCAACCGGTTTGTCTGATAATTCTCTGATACCGATCTTGACACAATCCGCCGGCGTCCCTTTCACGGCGTATCCGACATAGCTTCCTTCTTTCTTCACGGCCCGTACCATGAGGGGCCGGAAAAGTGTGATCGCATGTCCCACCGCGCTCTGTTCAACCTCCGGCGCTACAATCAGGCAGTCTGCGTCCTTGGAGAGCTCCTGATAGAGGGCGCTCAGCCCCCTTGCATATATGCCGTCATCATTTGTAAGAAGAAACCTCATAAAACTTCTCCCATACCTATTTGATCTGGATGATTTTATCATCCTTTATTGTCAAGATAAAGACGTCCTTCCGGGCGTCTCGTCTTCCTGAGAACGACGTTTCCCCCGTCACGCCGTGGTAATCCCTCACATTGAGAAGGTTCGCCCTGAATTGATCTCTCGTCATGATGCCGTCTTCCCTGATGGTTTTCACAATGATGCCCGCTGCATCGTAGGCAAGTGCCTCCACAGTGTCCGGTTCCCGGCTGTAGTTCGTGTAGTAGACATCAGTAAAGTCATTGACCTCACGATAAAAACTATTAGGAAAAAAAGCGTCTACGAAAACGGCCTCTCCCAGCAAATCAGTGCCTGCCTTCAAAATATCCGGCGTATCCCAGTCGCTTGTGCCAAGCAGTCTAATACCTCTGACATCATGGAAGGCCAATTGGGGAACGATCATGCTTATCCTCTCAGGGGAATCCGGAATGAATAGGGCGTCAAAGCCCATGTCAGGCGTGTCCCCGCCTTCGTGGCTCACGCCTTCTTTCACCGCCGAAAAAGATTGTCTTAGGTCGCTTACTGCTTTGATCTCATCGGCAAAATCCGTCTCGGTCGTCTGATAAGAGATGACCTTCAAGATTTTCCCTTTCCTGCGCAAAACCTCTTCCCGGAATAATTCCTCCATCTTCCGACCATAATCATCGTCCGGATAAAGGACAGCAAATCTGCTCAAGCCAATTTCTTGGAAGGCATACTTAACCAGTGACTCGATCTCCACACGATTGGTCAAATAAGACCTAAAGACGTAGTTCCCGATATCCGTAACCCCTTCCCTCCGGGTAAGGGTGATTATAGGAACCTTCAACCTCTGCGCCTCTCTCGCGGCATCCAGGGATTCATCAGCGCCGAGGGGACCGAGAATGCAGATCACCCCGTCCTCTCG
This sequence comes from Syntrophaceae bacterium, assembly GCA_003142635.1. Taxonomy (GTDB): domain Bacteria; phylum Desulfobacterota; class Syntrophia; order Syntrophales; family UBA2185; genus Fen-1135. Next base: position 5,786 of record PLMX01000065.1, read on the forward strand.
CGCCAGCTTGGCTACCGCCGCCCTCGCTATTTCCGGCTGGCTTCGCGAATCTTCTATAATAAGCCTGATAGGCGTTTTGACTATGGGATCGAATACACCGGAAGCCAGAATAATGGCGTCGAGGGCTCTGTTCCCGGCGGCGGCGTTTCGCCCTGACAGCGGCAGGACGCAGCCGATCGCGTAACGGTCAACTGGTTTGGAGACAACAGAACTCTTAGCTCCTGCCCCCGCAGGAAATACCGCGCCGGCATCCCGAAGAAAGAACATCAGCATGAGAGATAAAATCAACCGCCATTTAAAATGATTTTTTTTCCCCATATAATCACCACGAGGATTCGATAGCTCTGTATATTTTATACGAAAGGAGATCATCCGTCGACAAAAAAATGCCCGGGAATCCATGGTGATGAATCCCGGGCATGAAGAACTACAGTGGATTATTTCACGTCTTCAAAGTCAGCATCAACTACATCCTCATCCTTTTTGCCGGCTCCCGGCTGTTCACCGGCTGGGCCTCCGTGCGCCCCTGCGCCCGTGCCAGCCCCTGCCTGTGAGGCCGAAGCCTTTGCATACATGGCCTCAGCAAGTTTATGTGATGCGTTGGTCAGCTCTTCCTGGGCGCTCTTGATGGCATCAATGTCATCCCCTTCGATGACCTTCCTCACCCTGGCAATGGCATCTTCGATGCGCGCCTTTTCTGTGGCATCTATCTTGTCACCGAATTCTTTGACATTCTTCTCTGCGCTGTATGCCATGGAATCCGCCTGATTTCTGGCCTCTATAAGTTCCTTCTTCTTCTTATCTTCTTCTCCATGAGCCTCCGCTTCTCTGACCAGTTTCTGTATCTCTGCTTCAGTCAAGCCGCTCGATGCAGTAATCTTGATGCTCTGCTCCTTGCCTGTCCCAAGGTCTTTAGCCGCCACATGAACTATGCCATTGGCGTCGATATCAAAGGTCACCTCGATCTGAGGCATACCTCTCGGCGCGGGCGGTATTCCTACGAGTTCAAATCTTCCCAAAGTCCTGCTGTCAGCCGCCATAGACCTCTCACCTTGCAGGACGTGAATGCTGACCGCAGGCTGATTATCCGCTGCTGTCGAAAAGATCTGGCTCTTCCGGGTAGGAATAGTGGTATTCTTCTCGATCAGCCTCGTCATCACGCCACCGAGCGTCTCAATTCCGAGAGACAGAGGCGTAACGTCCAGAAGAAGAACGTCTTTAACATCGCCGGCCAGGACACCCGCCTGGATGGCAGCGCCGACGGCAACTACTTCATCAGGGTTCACCCCTTTGTGGGGTTCCTTCTCAAATATTTCTTTAACCTTCTGCTGAACCCTGGGCATACGGGTCATACCGCCAACGAGAATAACCTCATTGATGTCTTTTGGTGTCAGATTCGCATCCTTAAGCGCGGTTCTGCAAGGCCCGACTGTTTTTTCGATCAGGTCCTCAACCAGAGATTCCAGCTTGGCTCTCGTCAATTTCATTGTCAAATGTTTAGGCCCTGACGCATCAGCAGTTATGAAGGGAAGGTTTACATCTGTTTCCATAACAGTGGAAAGTTCCATCTTCGCCTTCTCTGCCGCTTCCTTAATCCTCTGGAGAGCCATCCTGTCATTACGCAGATCAATACCGTAATCATTCTTGAATTCCACGGCAATATATTCCATCAGTCGCTGGTCAAAGTCCTCACCACCTAAATGGGTATCCCCGTTCGTGGACTTGACTTCAAAAACACCGTCTCCCAGCTCGAGGATGGAAATATCAAACGTCCCGCCGCCGAGGTCGAACACGGCAATCTTTTCATCTTTTTTCTTATCAAGACCGTAGGCAAGGGCTGCCGCCGTCGGTTCATTGATGATTCTGAGCACATTTAATCCGGCAACTCTTCCTGCATCTTTCGTAGCCTGCCTCTGAGAGTCATTGAAGTACGCGGGCACAGTAATAACCGCATCGGTTACTTTCTCTCCAAGGTAATCCTCCGCCGTCTGTTTCATCTTCATAAGAACAAATGCTGATATCTCCGCCGGGCTGTAATTCCGTCCCTTTATGGTCACCTGGCCATCGCCATTGGGCGCCTCCGTAATCCTGTAAGGACAGACCGTTTTATCGTACTGAACCTCTTTGGAGGAAAACTTTCTCCCGATGAGCCTCTTTATGGCATAAACGGTATTTTCCGGATTGGTTACAGCCTGCCGCTTNNGTCCTGCTTCCTTCCTGATTTGCTATTACAACGGGATCTCCTCCTTCCATAATAGCGACACATGAATTTGTCGTCCCTAAATCAATCCCTATAATCTTTCCCATGTCCAACAATCCTCCTTAAGTTCCCCTATTCTTATTCTTTGCTATCTTCTTCTTTTTTCGGTCGTTTAAAAATAGACACTTTGGCCGGTCTCAAGAGCCTCTCATGCAAGCGATACCCCTTCTCAAGTTCCTCTGCGACCTTGTTATCCTCGTGGGCGCCGCTATCAACCTGAAATACGGCCTCATGGATGTTAGGATCAAATGTCTTATCAACGCACTCGATTTGCTGCACACCGTGTTTTCCGAGGCAACCCAGTAGCTGATCCTGGAGGAGCTTTAATCCTTTTTTAAACGCATCGGAATATCCATAGCTGTCGGCATGCTGTAATGCCCTTTCCATACTGTCTACCAGAGGCAAGATATCCTTAATAATATTTTCGTTGCCGAATTTTATCGAATCAGCCTTCTCCCTGGCCGCGCGTTTTCTGTAATTTTCAAGTTCCGCAACCGCACGAACGTATTTATCGTAGTTGTCGGCTGCCTCCTTTTCCTTTTCCTGAAGCTTTAACATTATATCCTCATCACCAGGAGCATTTTGGTTTTCGCTTTCCTTTTCCAGAACATCCGGTGTTTTTTCTGTAACTTCCTTTTTTGTCTTATGGCCCATAGGGTGTTGATTCATAATTTTAGATCATGTCATGCCCGATGCGGCATACGCCTTTATTTCGCATCCGGCCTCTGAAAGAGCTTATAGTCAATCATCTCGCATATCACATGCCCCACGGTAATGTGGACCTCCTGCACGCGCGGTGTGCTGTTAGAGGAAACATTGAGGGAATAGTCCACCATCTTGGCTATCTCGCCCCCGTCCTTCCCCGTCATACCTATTGTGACCATCCCTATCTTCTTCGCCACCTCGATGGCCTTTATGATGTTTGGAGAGGAGCCGCTGGTGCTTATGCCCCAGGCCACGTCGCCTGCCTGGCCTATCGCCCTGATCTGCTTGCTGAATATCTCAGAAAAGTCATAATCATTAGCGATGCTCGTAATTACGGATGTATCGGTGCTCAAGGCAATTGCCGGAAGCGGCGGACGTTCTATAACGAAGCGGTTCACAAATTCTGCTGCCAGATGCTGGGCATCCCCGGCGGAGCCGCCGTTCCCAAACAGCAGTATTTTGTTTCCGGCTTTCAACGCCAGTGTAATTGCCTCAATGACACTGACAATACCCTCAAGATTTTCTGCGACGAAAACGTCCGTCAGATTACTGCTTTCCTTGAATATTTTTACTATATGATCTTCCATGTCAACTATGCGGTCTTGCGATTAAAACGGCCAAATTTCTACAGTAATATATTTATCAGCCTATCCCCTGTCAAGGGCAGCGCAGCAATGATCTATTAAAAAAAGCTTTTTTGCAGGATTGATAAACAGATGGCGGCGCAAAAAACGCGAGCCCTAAGACGTGCAAATCATGCGGTATGAGGCGTACTTAGATTCATATGGAGTCAACTGATTCCCTCGTACTTCTTCCTGTCTTTCAATTCAGCCAGTTTACCTCTATTCCAGCCGGATATCCTGCTGAAATACTGGGTAATCCTTGCTATCCCCTCTACATCCTTCGAGCCGCAGAATTGACACTCATCTTTTAGGCGCCTGAATGTCTGGCCGCATTCTCTGCAAGTGGTAAATTCAGGACAGAACAGAACCTGGTCGTTCTCAGTATCCCTGAATACATTGGTGATAAACCCGACGAGTTCCTCCCTGGAAGGACGGACATCGCCGAGCCACACCTGGGTAACGCCACCCCCCTTTATCAAAGGATGAAAGCGACCTTCCTGTCTCACACGTCCTATCGGGTCCACAGAGGCTGATGAGCTGAGATGGGTTGAATTTGTATAATAGACCTCCCCTTTCGAAATATCACCCCGCACAAAATGACCCGCTTTCGGAGAATAGTATCGCAGATCCAGGCGTGCAAAACGGTAGGCCGTGGTTTCCGCGGGTGTTTGTTCCAGAATAAAATTCAAGCCATATTTCCGCCTGAGTTTTTCGGTCTGATCCTTCATGTGGGCTATCAGTTTCAAACCGAATGTCAAGGCATCTTCCGATTCATGCAACTCGCTTCCCTTCTGAATCCCAACAAGTTCATTGAGGCCCACAATGCCGATGAGAAAACATGCATGATCCATCCTCAAATACGGGTAGCCATCCCTTTTCATCGCGAGCATGGACAGAGGTCCTTCATCGCCGTGGGAGAGCAGCTTCTCGATAAAATCTTTTTTCTGCACATGGGCTTTTGCCGCCACTTCCATAAGACCGGAGAGCATAGGCAGCAATCTGTTCTCATCCCCCTCGGCCTTGTAACCCAGCCTGGGAAGGTTCAACGTCACGTTCTGCAAAGCCGGACATCTCGTCCGCCAGGGCATCTTCGCCTCTGCAGACATATCGCCATTTTTCGCGGTAGCCGTAAGACAGCACGAGTAAGCCTTAATCATCTCACCGCGATCAAAAAGGAAGCATGTATTTCCCTTGTCAACGGCAACGCGACAGATATGATTAAGAAAGTCTTCATGGCCCGGTGTTTGAAAAAAATCTCCGGTAATATGAACAAGAGGCCTGGGAAATATGAAAGGCTTGCCCGTACCATCCCCTTCCATAAAAACTTCGAATATGGCCCAGGCAAATCTCCTTGCATCAGTGGTGAAATCTTCGTAATTACTGCCAGTCAATTCTCCTCCCGGGCCTATAATCGGAACACCCCGGAGATGTTCGGGAACGTCCCAGTAGAGGTGAATATCAGTAAACATGGCCTGCCCCCCCCTGGCCGATGTCAGCTGGGAGAATTCATAAATGAGCATCTGGGCGAATTGTCTTACTTCCTTTTCATTCATCCCGGTGAGATAGGGCGCGAAGGAAAAATTAACTGCATCCCAACCGATGACTCCGGCAAAATGCCCCTGCAGAATGGCGCCAAATCTGACCATATGGGCGAGAAGTACCTCCGCATGTTTGGCGGGTTTGGCAACTGTAAGGGAATGGGGAAGGTTCAGCCCGAATTTCTTTATGTATTCAAGAGACTGAAATGAACTGTACGGCCTGTCTATGTATCCCAGAGAATGAAGATGGATATCGCCCATCACATGCGCATCCCCGACTTCCGGAGAAAAGACCTCATAAAGTGAGTATTCCTTTTTTATCCCTTCCGCGAGTATCAGATTCGTGCCTTCCGGACCGTGCGGTATATTGGCGTTCTCCTTATTCTGGAGAAGTATTAACTGCCTTACGTCATAGATGGGAAATCCCAGCAGCGCGTGCATCTTCCTCGCCTGTTCAAGGCCTCTCTCGATGAGTTTTGCATCTACCAGTTCCCTGATGAGAGGCGTAGTCAGCACACCGATACCGGATGAAATGATCTGTTTTTCAACTTCTCTGCTGATTGCCTCTGCCGTATCGACATCGACGTTCGTTTCACGAATCAGGGCGTCAACAATTTTCTGCCGGTTCCATCTGGCGATATCCTCGCCGGATGTCTTCACGAACAAGGTTATATCTGTGGTCTCCTCGTTTTCTTTCCTGGATTGTCCGACGTCATTTTTCTTCATCTCGAGCTAATACCTTAAGCGAAATAGTATCTACAACGAGTGTCATCTCCTGATATACGTCTGCATGGAAAATGTCACACTATTTCATGGTGCATGGTTTACAATATTCTCTGGTGAATATCAAATCTTAATACCGGTTATGCCTCGTTAGCTAAGAATTTGAGTTCACTTCTGATTCTTAATTGTTGCTGCTTTTTCTTGAGAAACAGCTTCATCATTGTTTCCACTTCCATGTCCCCGGGACAAATGTACTGCGTCGATGATAGGCCCAATATTCACGATTAATTTCCAAATATGAAAAAAATTCTAAAGTTTTCTCTTTTTTTTCCGATATGTTCATATGTAGAGGGGAATGAAACCCTCATTCAAGAAAGCATATATCTCGTGGAATCATAGAAAGAGCCCTGAAAAAGGCAAACTGTCCGAAAGGACAGACGTATAGCCACTAACCTAAATCTCCTTTACGGTGGATACGGCGGCAGGGCTGCCGGACTTTTGGAATGCACTCTTTGATGACGCAGTTCTCTTTACTTGTGTAAAGCGTCACACTGCACCATCTGAAATCCTGCCACCTTATAATACGTGCCATTTGGTTTTCTAAGGATCAAATTTTTTGATTTCCTTTGAAAATTTCAGACAAAAAAATAGCAGAGCGTCGATATTCCTGAATTAGAAGATGATGAAGCCCCTTCCCCGGTATAAAAAACTGGTTTTGATCGCTGGTTTATCGTCATAGCGACAGCGGCGTTCTTTGCCTGTTTGCCCCTGCCCCGGCTAGCTTTGCCTCTGGACGGTCAGGTGAGCGCCGGATCAGGCAGCATCACTCAGTCCGGCTCCGCCATGACCGTGCGCCAGGACACTTCCAAACTTTCCATTAATTGGCGTGAGTTCGGCATTGGTGCGAATGGAGCCGGGTCCGTTGGTGAGCGGCGAAGTGGATTTAGACAATTTCGGCGACAGCTACACAGGCAACTGGCGCTTGGGTACCACACTCAATCTTAACAGTCCTTTTCATCTCGGCGACTTGCTTACCGTGCGCGTCATGAAAAGCAATGAACGTCTGAACTATGGACGGATTTCGTATAATCTGCCGGTCGGCAGCAGCCGCCTTCGCCTTGGCGCGGTTTACTCATACAACGACTATCGTCTCGGTGGGCAACTGTCCAATCTCAATGCCGGCGGCAGCGGGACTATCGCCAGCGTGTATGCTACCTATCCCTTCATCCGTTCGCGCATGTTCAACCTCAACGTCGTAGCCAATCTGGATGACAAAAGACTTTACGACGACACCGATGTGGATTCGACGAAAAAAAGCATCCGTCTCGGTAGACTGGGCATCGCCGGGAATGAACAGTCAGCGGCGGGCGCCTATTCCTTCTCCCTGGCCTGGACTTCGGGACGACTGGACATTGAGAATCCGTCTGCCCTCGCCAATGACGAAGCCTCCGCCCGTACCCAGGGACAATACAACAAGCTCGCACTTGATATGACCGGATTGAAACGCTTGGGTGATCGTTGGTCGCTCTACGGCGCGATTTCCGGTCAGTTGGCAGACAAGAATCTGGATTCCTCGGAGGACTTCGGCCTGGGCGGGCCGTATGGTGTGCGCGCTTACCCGCAAGGCGAGGCGTACGGTAACGAGGGCTATCTCGGCACTATGGAACTGCGCTATCGCTTACCGGTTGACGTGCCGGGCGCGCTTACCGCTTCCACCTTCCTTAACCATGGGGGCATCCGCGTCAATCACAACCCATACATCGCCGATGCCGACAATACGCGGCAATTGAGCGGTATGGGGCTGGGGTTGGGCTGGGTCGCAACGGGATGGCTCACAGATAAACCTGACAATGGCATGGAAGCTGGGGGCGGCTCGCCCTACCTCTGACACCGATCACTCGGTGCTCTTCTGGATGCAGACAGTGAAGCAATTCTAAAATTAATGGCATCCCAGCTGATCGCATCAGCAAAATGCCCCTACGTAATGGTGCCACACCTGACCGCATGGGAGGGATAATCTCCACATGCTCGGCTGGTTTTGCGACTCTAATGAGGATACGGGATAATCAAATATTAGTCTTGGCTGTTCCCTCCAGAGCACCGAGCATTTTTTCAGCGGCCTGGGAAATCTCTGCATCATTATCGTGGGAAAGTGCAAAGACGCGCAGATGGACGACGCGCGCCGGTATAAAGCGGTAGATTTCTCTCAACGGCTCCGGGGATGTCGCACCCGTGGTCGGGTTGAAGATATCAACCCTCTTTTCCGTCTCTGCCATGGGGT
>PLMX01000106.1 GCA_003142635.1 Syntrophaceae bacterium
TGGCGTGTCTCCTCTGCTGCATCCCCTTTATCAGGCCCTATCTCGCTGGGGGTTGATCGCCCGGTTGTTACCTGCTCCATTGCAGCCGCGAGTCGTTGTTTTTCGCGCCCACGGCCGAGATCATTTTCAGCTTCTGCTCGGACAGCGTATCATTGGCAGATACGATGACCAGCGGCATCAATGGCAGATCCAACGGCCATTTCAATTATTTGTGGATGGAAGGGCGCTTCCAAGACAGCAGGATAGGGACCGAGTGAATCGGAAAGTTTTAACTGAACGGCAACGAACCATGAACCATCCACGGACGCAGGGAGTGTTGTATAGCCTCGTCCTGGCTGATGGGAGCCATTGGGAAATCGTCGCCGGAGACGAGGAGGCCGCATTCATTGTTTCACAAATGGGATGCGCGATGCAATTACGCATGACACCAGGCGCAATCGAATCAACTCATCACGACAATCTGTACCGGCTTCTCGTCCATGTTGACGCGCATTCGTCCGTGTTGGTTTATTATGTTCCGTTAGCATCAAAAGATGACGGCGTCGTTACCTGTATTTTAAGTCCTCGCGATCACTGGGGCGGCCCGTACGTTAATCTTGTGAGTTTATCGCTTGTCTTTGCTCGTCAAGCGCAGGCAGGTGGAGGAGTCCTCATACACGGTGCGCTCGCTGAACGGGACGGCATGGGTGTGATCCTGGCTGGGCCGGGCGGTACGGGAAAGAGCACTGCTATCAATCGGCTTCCGGCCACGTGGCGCTCGCTTTGCGACGATACCACGCTGGTGGTGCGGGATGCGCAAGGCAACTATTGGGCGCACCCCTGGCCCACCTGGAGCCGTTTCCTGGACAATGGACCAGGCGGCACGTGGGACGTGCAAAACGCTGTGCCTCTCAAGGGCATCTTTTTTTTGGCTCAAGCGGCTAAAGACCGGGTGGAACGGGTAGGCCCCGGGCATGCTGTCAGCATGCTCGTGGATTGTGTGGGACAGGTCTCAACGTTCATGACACAGCACCTATTCAAAGAAGAAGTCCGCGCCATGCATCTGGAACGGTTTAATAACCTTTGCGCGTTGGCCCGGGTCGTACCCGTACACGTGCTTCACGTTAGTCTGACCGGCGATTTCTGGCAAGAGATTGAGCAGGCGCTTGGGGAAAGGGGGCGCTCTTTATTCAAAAACAGGCTGAGTTGATAAAGCTCAAAATAAAACGTGCCCTACAACTTGGTCGCGCCTTGCGCTTTGTCTGGAAGAGCGCAAAAGGCTGGGCCATAGTGAACGGGGTTCTCACTGTGGTCCAAGGGGCAATACCCTTACTCCAGCTTTATCTCATGAAGCTCATAGTGGACGCCGTGACCGTGGGAGCGGCGGCGCCTGACAAGGGAATCGTTTTTAGACACGTGCTGTTGCTTGTTGGTTTTACGGGTGCAGTGACCCTGCTTGCTTCCTTGATCCGCTCGATAGCAGGATCGGTCAGTCAATGGCAGGGTTACATTGTCACGGATTACATGAACGACCTCCTCCTCGCTAAGTCTATTGAGGTAGATCTGGAGTATTACGAGAGTGCACAATACTACGATACGCTTCATCGTGCCCAACGTGAGGCCCCCACTCGACCCATCAGTATCGTGAATGGTTTGGCGCAGATCGGTCAGAGCGCAGTTTCTCTCTTGGCAATCGCAGGACTGCTTTTGTTGTTTAATTGGATCATCACAATAATACTACTCACTTCCGTCATTGCCGGTACCGCAATGCGATTTAAATATACCGGCAAGATGTATAGCTGGCAACATGATCAGGCATCCATGGAGAGGCAAGCCGGCTACTTCAGTTGGTTGCTTACCGACATTAGCCACGCCAAGGAAATCCGCCTGTTTGACCTTGGACCACTGTTCATGCGCCGGCTTCGCGATGTTCGCCAGAAACTCTATAAGGGAAGACTGGCTATTATGCGTACGCGTTCCATCTCTGATTTTGCGGCTCAGACCTTTGCAAACGTGGCGATCTACGGTTCGTATGCTTATGTTGTTTATCAGACGGTGGGGGGAAAGATCACGTTGGGTGATCTGGTAATGTATTATTCGGCATTTCAGCGCGTACAGGCATTTCTTCAGGGGATGCTGGGCAGTTTGGCAGCACTGTATGAAGACAACATGTTCCTTTCCAATCTCTATGAGTTTCTTGATCTGAAACGCACAGTTAGCGAACCGGTTCATGCCGTACCTGTGCCGCAGCCGATGCAACGCGGTATCGTGTTAAACCATGTTAGTTTTCAGTATCCCGCAGGCACTCGAAAGGTTTTTGAGGATATTTCCCTCACCATTCGGCCGGGAGAAGTGGTGGCTTTGGTGGGTGAGAATGGCTCGGGTAAGACGACTTTGATGAAGCTGTTGTGTCGATTATATGATCCAACAGGCGGGAACATAACCATCGACGGGATAGATCTGCGCCAGTTTGAAACAAAAGCGTTAAGACACGAAATCGCAATCATTTTTCAGGACTATGTACACTACCATCTGACGGCCCGAGAGAACATTTGGCTTGGGAATACCGACCTTTCGCCTGATCATGAACACGTCATTGCCGCTGCGCGCCGTTCGGGGGCCGACAAGTTCATCAGCAAGTTGCCTCATGGCTATGATACGATTCTGGGAAAGCGGTTTGCGGAAGGGGAAGAACTAAGTATTGGGGAGTGGCAGAAAGTGGCGCTGGCCCGCGCCTTCGTGCACGATGCACAGATTATCGTGCTTGACGAACCGACAAGCTCTATGGATGCCAAGGCGGAATATGAGGTCTTTCAGAATTTTCGCCAACTGGTGTCTGGTCGCACAGCCATTCTGATCAGTCATCGCTTTTCCACAGTTCGCATGGCTGACCGCATTTTTGTGCTGAAGCATGGAAGGATTATCGAAGGTGGTACCCACGAAGAATTAATAAACCGTCAGGGCGTTTACGCCTACCTCTTTGAGAAGCAAGCCCAGTCCTATCGTTAGCCGTGAGAACCAGAGGACTTATCATGGAAAAAAGAGAAGCGGGCAGATTTTTATGCGATTTTCTTTCAGGTAGAAAAATACCAGAAGTCAGGCTGGAAAAATTATTGCCGGCTGATTGGGATAGTCTTGTCGTTTTGGCCCTGCGTTTTAAAGTGGGGGGGTTGTTCTATCGGGAAATAAAGTCCCGTAACTTTCCTAATGAGCTTATCCCGGTTGATGCCAGAAACATACTCAGGGAAGCATACCGCAGCCGTGCGACTATGAACACAAGTCTTTTTTTTGATGCCTTAAAAGTTCTTAAGTCTCTGGATGACAATCAAATGCCGGTCATTGCGCTCAAAGGTCTTTCGCTCGCCAAAAACATCTATGGTGATATTGCTTTAAGACCAATGTCTGATATTGATCTTTTAGTGAAAGAAGAAGATCTGGTCAGGGCTGGCCGGATACTGCTGGCTCTTGGCTATAAGCCGTATTTTACTACTTGGGAGAGCACGTCAAAGATTGACCGTCATTTGCCGTATTTTATGAATAAAAGCGGGACGATAATAGAACTTCACTGGAATATAGTGGATTCTGACATCCCCATTAAAGTAGATCTTAACGGGTTGTGGAAGAGAGCATGTCTTATCAAAGTCGATAATGTAGAGGTCCGGGTTTTTTCTCCGGAGGATTTATTGTTACATTTGTGTATCCATGCTTGTTCTCATCTGCAGTATGCAATAGACTTGATTCCTTTCTGTGATGTGGCCGGATTGATAAAAACATCCGGAGATAAAATCGATTGGCAAATAGTAATTGAGAGGGCCACTCGCTGGGGTGGCCAAAAGTGTGTTTACCTGATGTTGCTTCTGGTCCGGGAATTGCTGGGAGCGGCACCGCCGGATAAAATAATGTCAGAAATAAAACCCGATGATTACCAGCCTGTTTTTTTTGATGAAGCCCTGGAACAGATTTTTGATTTGAGCTTGGACATATTGTCAAACGTTGCGTGCAAGAAGGTAAATCTGTCAGATCAGGTACTTACAAGAACAATCGGCCAACTTTCAAAAATAAGAAAAGTTAAAGGGATTAAAGGTAAAGTTTTGGCTCTTTTAAAAAAAGCTTTTCCGTCAAGGGAGTATCTAACCCACTTGTATCCAGTATCGGGTTCTTCCCCGAAGATATATCTGTGTTATTTATTTCGCCTGGGCAACCTGACCGTTTACTATACTATTGTGCTTCTTCGGTTATTCCGCCGTGATCAATCGGTTATAAAAGCGGTCCATCGTGCGCATCGGGTGACTGCGGTTTGTGACTGGATGTTTTCATGATGATCTGGGCGTAGAAAAAAAATTATAAAAATTGGGGCAGGTCAGTGATGGTAAGCCGATGGAACAGAATTTCATCAGACGGATTTTCAAGAGAATACTGACAAAGTCCGGAATCCGGGACATGAAGTTGCATGGGATACGTCACACCTTTGCCAGCCAGCTTTTGAGCGATGGAATAAGCCCCGTCTACGTGAAGGAACAGCTTGGCCATAGCAGCATACAGATGACCGTTGACATTTATGGGCGATGGATTCTAAATCAGAACAGGGAAGCGCTAAATCGCCTGGATGATGACCGGGATTCCAACGCACCTATCCGCACCAGCCAAAAAAGAAAAGGCACAACCAGTTGAAATTGTGCCTATCTCCTATCTTTGGTGCCGAAGCCCGGATTTGAACCGGGACGGAGAACCCCCCACTAGACCCTGAATGTTGAAAGTGGGAGAGACAGGGACATCGTGGGATAATGAAAGATAATGGTATATCAACTAGTTATCCCACGTTGTATCCTCTCGGGTAATGGAGGGAAAATCAAGAAAACAGGGGGGTATTTTCTGCAAAGTGTTGACCAAGTGTTGACCAAATTGCGGCACCCCCCTTTTTCCGAGGCTCTCTGTTCTAGACTGGCATGGGGTGTTAGAAGTCCCAGAGTCTATGGGGCATAGATATCCCTATCCTTGTCACCGGCAAAATCGAATTTTGACCACAAGCTGTGGGGTCTGATTCTGGTGCTCATGAAAGGGATGCATCAGGGCGGCTGTCCTTTTGATAAATGAATTCACTTTTAGTCGATTCACCCATCATAACCTTATTGACAACCTTACCTCTGAAGACTTCTTTCAGTTTTCCTTTCATCGTATCCCCAATTTTTCCAGTAGATAATTAACCCGTTCAAATGCGTCCCTCTGAAGCTTTTCCCGCTCCCCCGCATCTGTAACAATCTCAAAATCGGCTACATATTTCGGTCCAATATGCTCGGGGGAGGCAAACTTCTCTGATATTTTCACGAGTCCTTCCTTGACGAGTCCATTAGCAATATGAGGTCCAAACTCCTCAATCAGTTTTTCA
>PLMX01000071.1:0-25211 GCA_003142635.1 Syntrophaceae bacterium
ACTTTTAAATTTTAGCTAACACGATAATCGACTTAGGTGTATTGTTCAGGGTTGTAGTATTACAGCTGTCGTGATACTATTTGCGGCGATGTCGGCGAATCATGAGTAATTGAATAGAAGCGTAAACAACTATTCCTGCCTTGCCGGTGGAGCGAAGGACGAGACATGAAATACCTTCTCCGGCGGGAAGTCCCATATTGTGGGATGTGAGCTTCAACGCCGGAACTGGAGTACAGTAAATGTCTAAGAAATTAATGGATAAGGGTAGATCGCAAGGGATAATAAAATCGGAAAGAACAGTCTCCAAACGCGACTGGACGGAAGAGAAGGTACGCGAAGGTGAGAAGCTTTTTCAAAGTCTGACTGAAAACTCCTTTGCTGCTGCATTCGTTGTTCAGAATGGGAAGTTTTGTTATATAAACACGAGTGCAGTTGCATATGCCGGTTACACCGCTGAAGACCTTATAGGAGAGGATTCAGATATCATCGTCCATCCGGACGACAGAGCGATGGTTAAGGAGAAGGCTCGCGAGATGCTGCAGGGGAGAGATTCTGCGCCATTCGGATTCCGGATGGTTACCAAGAAGGGGACGATCAGATCGATACTCCAAATAGTATCTCCCATTCAGTACGACGGCAAGCCGGCTCTCCTCGGCAATGCAATCGACGTGACGCAGCGAAAGGAGGTGGAAGAGGCCCTCCGGGAGTCGGAGAGGCGTCTGGCGGATATCATCGATTTTCTCCCGGATGCGACTCTCGCCATTGACCGTAAAGGGAGAGTTATTGCATGGAATCGGGCCATGGAAGAGATGACGGGAGTGAAGGCTGAGAACATGCTGGGCAAGGGGGACTATGAGTATGCCCTGCCATTCTATGGCAAGCGAAGCCCTCTCTTGATTGATCAGGTGTTGAAAACGGATAAGAGAACTGAACCGCATTACCATGCTGTTCCTGAGAAAGAGCAGGACCTCCTGATTGTGGAGACGTGGGTTCCCTCTTTAAAAGGGAAGAAGGCCTTTCTCTGGGCAAAAGCAAGCCCCCTTTACGACAGCAAAGGAGAGCTATTCGGCGCCATCGAGTCGATGAGGGACATCACCAAACGCAAAGAAGCAGAAAAAATGTTGCAGGAATCCGAGGAAAAATACCGATCCCTCGCATCCACTATTGATTTGATGTATCTCGTTGACAAGGAATGCAGGTATCTCTTCATGAACGAGGGGCACTTATCGAGATTTGGTATTCCTTTAGACAAGATGGAAGGGAGATCCTACAACGAGTTCCATTCCGAAGCGGATTCGAAAGAATTTTCGGACATCGTAAGGCGTGTCTTCGAGACGGGACAAGCGGTTCAGCATGAGCATCGAAGCGGTAGAGACAGTAGATACTTTCTCAGGACATTAAGTCCCGTTAAAGATCCGGATGGAAGAACAACAGCGGTAACCGTTGTTTCCAAAGACATTACCGTACGCACGCGTGTGGAGGAGGCGCTGAGAGAATCAGAGAGGCGTCTCACGGATATCATTGATTTTCTGCCGGACGCGACATTGGCAATTGACCTCACTGGTAAAGTTATTGCGTGGAATCATGCTATCGAAGAAATGACGGGGGTTAAAGCCGCCGACATCTTGGGGAAAGGTGACTACGAATATGCGTTACCCTTTTACGGCATACGACGACCCATTTTAGCTGATCTGGTCCTGAAGCCGGATAAGAAGATTGAACGCAGTTACTATTCTATTCTCGAAAAGAATAAAGATCTTCTCATTATAGAGACATGGGTGCCATTCTTGAAGTGGAAAAAGGCCTTTCTCTGGGCGAAGGCGAGTCCACTTTATAACAGCAAGGGCGATATCGTGGGCGCCATTGAGTCAATCAGGGACATTACGGAGCGCAAAGAGGCGGAAAGAATGCTTCAGGAATCGGAGGAAAAATACCGATCCCTCGCATCGAGTATCGATTTGATGTATCTCGTTGACAAGGATTGCAAGTATCTGTTCATGAATGAAGGACTCCTGTCGAGGTTTGCCATTTCCTTAGGAGATGTGGAAGTAAAATCATATGGGGACTTTCACTCTGAAGAGGATGCGAGAGAATTTACGGAAATCATCGACCGTATTTTCAAGATGGGCCAGGCAATCCAGCATGAACATAAGAGTGAAAGAGATGATAAGTACTTTCTCCGGTCATTGAGTCCCGTCAAGGATTCTGAAGGGAGGACGATAGCCGTAACAGTAGTTTCGAAAGACATTACCAAGCGCAAGAGGGCGGAAGAAGCGCTAAGGGAATCAGAAAGGCGGTTGTCGGATATTATTGATTTCTTGCCGGACGCCACCCTTGCGATTAACCGGAAGGGGCACGTGATTGCATGGAATCGCGCCATAGAGGAAATGACAGGGGTTAAGGCTGTTGACATGGTGGGGAAGGGCGATTTTGAGTACGCCTTGCCTTTTTACGGCGTTCGCAGACGTATCTTGATTGATCTTGTTTTGAAAGCAGACAAAAAAACAGAGCGGAGTTTCTATTCTGTCTTCAAGAAGGAGGAGGACCATCTGATCGTCGAGACATGGGTTCCCGCATTGAAGGATAAGAGGGCCTTCCTGTGGGCAAAGGCGAGTCCGCTTTACGACAGCAAGGGGCGCGTTGTCGGCGCCATAGAATCGATCAGGGACATTACCGTGCGCAAGCAGGCGGAGGAAATGCTGGAAAAGAGGGAGGTTGAACTTGAGGCGAAGACAAACGAACTTGAAGACTTGAATGCCGCCTTGAGAGTTTTGCTTAAGCAGAGAGAAGAGGATAAAAATGAGCTTGAGCAAAAGGTCCTGTCAAACGTGAAGCTCCTTATCCTGCCGTATATTGAGAAATTGAAAAGCCGTATAGATCTGAAGGGCTCATCCTATGTCAATGTGCTCGAATCAAATCTGAGAGAAATCGTATCACCCTTTGCACAAAAATTGTCCGTAAAGTACTTGAATCTTACCAACAGAGAGGTGCAGATAGCCAATCTTATAAAGGAGGGAAAAACAACTAAGGAAATAGCGGCACTTCTTAACGTCTCCGAAAGTTCAGTCAATGTGTATCGCTATCATATCCGGCGCAAACTCAGCTTGACCAAAAAACATAATCTTCGCTCTTATTTATCTACATGATTTCCGAAAAGTTAAATATTTTTTAATATTACTTATGAATCTTTTAATATTGTCTTTTCATCTTTATGTCTATATAACACATCAAATCTGATCGCAAGATAGAGCTTCCAAATTATTCCTTTTCAGTTTTAGAGACTTATCCTTAACAGATACCAATAGTTACTACAGTATACCCTATGACCTGCATTAAAATGCTCCAGAGAATGAAAACAGCGGCACAATGGCGAGGCGGTTCATTCTTAAAGCAGAGGAATAATTTATATAATGCGGAGAATTAGGCAGTCATCATGGGGAGATTATAATCGATTCTTTAATGTTATGGAAGGAGGTGATCATCACTAATAGATGAAAATTATGATCCGGTAAACAAATTCTGGAAGACTTTAACTACTTAAATTGGAATCAAAAAAGGAGGATGACATTATGGCAGGAGAATTACGGCCTCGTTGGGGTCAACCCATGACAGGCATTATTTCTACCATAGCTTTTTTCTTGATCGGTTGGTTTACGTGGTATCTTTTCAGCGATCCTCGTGGACCGGTAGGCTTATTCCCGTATCCGTTTGTTCTGATACTCGCTTGGATGATTCTGGTGGGTTTATGGCAGCACATGTTTTTGGGTGACTGGCCCTTTCAGAAATTATCGCCACCCGTCAGAGGGGTAGTGATGACTATTGTGAACCTGATTGGTGTGTGGTTTATGATCGAAGTCATCTTTAATCGGGTTTTAGGTCTGGGTTTCAATTTTTTAAGTCAAACTAATCTTAATGCACTGGCGGCGGCAGGGGCGACGGCGTTACCCGAAGCGTGCGGGAAGACACTGAGTTTCGAAGCGATGAAAGGCGCACACTTTGCGCAGAGTGC
Source organism: Syntrophaceae bacterium (assembly GCA_003142635.1). Taxonomy (GTDB): domain Bacteria; phylum Desulfobacterota; class Syntrophia; order Syntrophales; family UBA2185; genus Fen-1135. Next base: position 4,010 of record PLMX01000071.1, read on the forward strand.
AGGCGTAGGATTTGTGTTGATNNGCCGGTTTAGCCGAGATCGGTTGGTGCAGTCTGCTCACCCTTTTCTTCTACACCGTTCTTATCGTTCCCTTCTTCGGTTTGGTCTTCGAGAAGATGTTCGGTAACGCGTATGGCATGAACACTCCCTGGTGGGGCGGTATAGGCCTCACCCCTCACTTACACTGGGTATTCGGCTGGTGGGAGTGGGCGGTCATCGTCCTCTTCATGACGGCAAACGTCTGGCGTATGAAACCCTGGTCGCTCATCAAGCTTCCCCAGCCCTGGAAAGGTCTTCTCTCTTTCTGCGGCTGCATAGTCCTTGCGTATATCTGTGCCTTGATCTGTTTAAAACTGATTCCACTATGGGCTAACATGGATGATATCACTCACCATCTGCCCGCCGGGGATAAGGGGAATCCCATACGCTTCCTGTGGTACCACTCTGCCGAAATTGCCGGTATGACCCTGATTCCGTTCCTGCAGTGGCATCATTACTGGGATGATATGTGCCCGCAGAAGGATAAGGATTCCTGGGGAGGTTTCTGGTTTAGAACAGTAGGTGTGCTTGTTTTAGCAGCAGTTCTGTACGTGTGTTACTACTACATAAACTTCGGTTACTGGGGACTGGGCAATCATCATATGGAGCACGATATTGCTGAAAGGTTATTAAACGGTGAATCTCTCATCTGGAATTTCTGGTGGATTATCCCTCTTCTCTGGAACGAGTGGTTCTTCCACAAGTGGCCTTTCTACGTTCATGATGAGCATCATTAATTAATCAGAGTCGAGGTAAAGGGGCTCTCCAGTCCCTTTACCTCGCATTTAAGCATATGCTGCCCATGTACAATGATTTATTTATTTGCGTGAACGTGGTGAGTATGCGAATCGGTAATGTATTCTTAAAAGGAGGAAGTTATGGCGAGAATTCGCGGGAAAGCTAAGAAAGCTGAAATTATTACGCTTGAAGAAGCGGTCAAGAAATATATGCATAACGGGATACAGATTGCCTTTAGCGGGTTTACAGGGTTCAACAGAAACCCGGTGGCCTTTGCCTGGGAAGTGGTAAGACAAAAATACAAGGACCTGCATGTTATCGACAGGCATGGCAGTTGCTGTACCTGGCTTCTTAACACCGTCGGCGCTATTAAGATTTATGAAACCGACTGGATGGGCTGGGGGGAGATGGCGGGAAAACTCGACATCAACATGGAAAGGATTTACAAGGCAGGAAAGATAATCCTTGAAGACTATGCTCATGGCGCAATGGCGATGAGATTCCTTGCAGGGGCAATCGGCGCGCCATTTATTCCCTATTATGCGCCGCTGGGATCAGACCTCTATAATCCGGACTATGATGCACTAGGAAGAGCTGGCCTCAGAAATGGTAAAAATCCGAGAATCCCAAAGAAGAAATTCATCCAGATTGAAGAGCCGTTCTTCGGCGATGGAGAGGTCGTCCTCCTGCCTGCTGCAAGGCCCGAACTGGCAGTCATCCATGTATCTAAGGTGGGTGATAAAGGGACTGCGAGGTGGCGGGGCGTTGGAACGATTGATAAAGAAATAGCCTTTGCCTGCGACAAGGTAGTGATCACGGCCGAAGAGGTTGTTCCCGAAGGAGAGATGAGGAAGGATCCGGAAGCCAATCAGATTCCCTTCTTCACTGTTGACGCCATTGTGGAAGTACCCTGGGGAGCTTTTCCGAGCGGTGTCCCCTTCTATTATGACTATGACGCGCCCTTTATGAGGGAGATGGATAAAGCATCGAGAAACGCGGAAGATTTGAAAAAATGGATCGATGAATGGGTTTTTGGCCCGAAGAACTGGGAGGAATTTATTGTTAAGCTCGGTGCAAAGAAATTGTTGTCCTTGAAAGCGGACAGTACTACCGGATACAGCACCAAGATGATGCGGGGAAAGAACCCGGCGCCGAGGATGAAGATGCCTTTGTCCGTCGCTCGAAGTGGCTATTAAAGGAAAGGGGGGAATGAAAATGGCTAAAACAATGGAACAGTTGATGGAATTGATCGACAAGATACCCAATGAGAAGGCCAAAGCGGGTGAATTTATCCTGCCGGAATTGATGGCTATCGCCATTGCTCACGAGGTCCTGAACGATGATATCGTCTTCGCGGGTACGGGACTTCCCATGGTGGGGATTATGGCCGCCAACATGCTGAATGCACCCAACGCGGTGTTGATATACGAATCGGGGGTATGCGACGGGAAGACCATGCATGTGCCCATGTCCGTGGCTGACCAGAGGGCCGCCAATCTGGCTTCCACCCTTGGTGGACTGGTGGATACCTTCGGATATTATCTGCAGCAGGGTTTTGTGACCTTAGGGTTCCTCGGTGGGGCCGCTATTGATAAATACGGCGGCGTAAATGTAACATCTATCGGTGATTATTACGCCCCAGCACACCGCTTCACAGGGTCTGGGGGGAATTCCGACATAGGATCCATGTCGAAAAGAGTTGCGTACATCATCCTTCAGGAAAAGAGGAGGTTCCTGGAGAGGAATGATTATACCACAACACCCGGTTGGTGGTGCTGGGATTTCAAGACACGGGAGTGGAAGCCGAAAAAGGAGGTCTGGAAAGGCACACCTTATGCGGATTGCGGCCCCTGCGGCGTGGTAACTAATATGGGCGTATACCGGTTTGATGAAAAGGGAATCATCTACCTGGAAACCTGCCACCCCGGTATTAGCGTGGAGAAGATAAAAGAGAATTGTGGATTTGACTTGAATGTTTCAAAAATCAAAGGTGAGACGCCAAATCCGACTTACAAGGAGCTCTTTGTCCTCAGAGAGTTCGTTGATCCGGAATTAATCTTCCTGCCGGCGAAAACGGAATATCCCGCAGCGATCAAGTCAATTATTGGTTAGAAAACAACTCTAATATGTGGATCCTGTCAGCCTGCCGCTCAGGCAGGCTGACAGGATAATTAGAAGGGAGGAAGGCATACGAATTTAGATCTGATAGAAGAGCAAACAATCATTCAGGACACGGCTCGGCGCTTCGCGAAAGCAGAACTGGAACCGGTAGCAGCGCGGTTGGACCAGGTAGGTGATCGGGATACCTTCTTAAAGAATTTAAAGAAACTCGCTGCACTCGGTTTGATGGGCATCAACGTGAAGAGTGAATATGGCGGCTCTGAAGCAGGCGTTGTGTCCTTCAGTCTCGCGGTTACGGAAATCGCCAGGGCTTGTGCCTCCACGGCGGTTACCATGTCCGTCAGTAATATGGTCTGTGAGGTAATTCAGGCTATCGGCACAGAAGAACAGAAGATGGTATACATCCCGAAGATATGCTCGGGTGAATACTATGCCGGCGGTTTTGCTTTAACTGAAACTGTGGCAGGCTCCGATGCCGGCGCGCTTCAGGCATCTGCCGTTCTCGATGGTGATCAATGGGTGCTCAATGGGTCAAAGATGTTTATTACGAGTGCCGAATACGCAGGTGTGTTTGTAGTTTGGGCAGTGACCGATAAAAAAGCGAAGAAAGGCAGCGGCATCAGCACATTTCTTGTGGAAAGCGGTGCGCCCGGCCTTAAGCTCGGACGGTTAGAGCACAAAATGGGACAACATGCTTCTTCAACGAATGAACTGATCTTTGAAGACTGCCGGATACCGAAATCGGCCCTCATGGGAAAAATGAACGGCGGCTTCAAGACGGCGACAGGAGAACTCGCCGGTGGACGCATAGGCATAGGATCTCTTGGTTTGGGTATCGGACTTGCGGCGATGGATTATGCCACACGATATGCAATAGAAAGAAAGCAATTCGATCAGTCCATAACGAATTTCCAGGCTATCCAGTGGATGATTGCAGAATCCTATACCGAGCTGGAGGCGTCAAGACTTCTCCTCATGAATGCAGCGTTCAAGAAAGAGCAGGGCAAGCCCTTTGCAAGGGAAGCGTCCATGGCAAAGTATTTTGCGACGGAAGCAGCTGACAGGGCCTGCTTCAATGCTATCCAGATCCTTGGAGGGTATGGATACACCAACGAATTCCCTGTTGAACGTTATGCGAGAGACGTCCGGATTACGTTGATCTATGAAGGCACCAACCAGATCCAACGGATGATAGTTGCAAGGGACATCATAAACAGTTTGAAAGAATCGGCATAGACGGACCTCGGAGCGTGTGACGCTCAAGGTTCTGCATATAGGCAGTTGAGGTTTCTGACTCATAGAAGATTAGCCGCGATCTTCAGCTTGCACAGACGAGTGGAAGCATCCGCTATTAGAGACCTGCCACTGCTGACGCTATATGACGAGTAAGATAACAACGGTAGAGAAATTTCCCGTTCAGTTTAAGAAGTTGCTTTGAAAATTGTCTTCGAAAGCGCTCATGGTGTTTTCTCGTTTTAGGAGAAGACAAGATCCGATTTTACAAAGCTCTAAAAAATGGGGGTAGTAATGGAAAAAGTACCGCAGAAATTGGATAAGACCAGGGCAGAGATGTATGCTCATGCGCCAATCTCAAAGTTCGGTGAGAGAAAACCGGATTTCTCGACGATGGGACGAAAGATAAAGAGTCAATTCAAGAACGTCAGAGAAGTTGTCGTTGTTGAAGCATGCCGTACGCCTTACGGCAGATTCGGAGGAGCGTTGAAAGATTTCACGGCTCCTGAACTCGGGGCATTGGCGATCAAAGAAGTAATCAGGCGGACAAAGGGAAAGGTCAAACCGTCCGACGTAGATTACGTTTTCTTGGGGCAGGTAGTTCCTGCGGGGTGTGGGCAGATCCCCAGCAGACAGGCAACAATCCTGGCCGGTCTTCCCGAATCCATTCCCTCCATTACGATTAATAAGGTATGTTCTTCAGGCATTAAGCCGATTGACCTTGCGGTCCAGATGATTCAACTGGGAAGGGCAGAGATTTGTGTTGCGGGCGGTCAGGAAAGCATGAGCAACGGTCCGTATGCTCTGCCTGAGATGAGATGGGGTGCAAGGATGGGGCTCCCGACCCGGCCCGCCCTTGATTTGGTTGTATATGATGGGCTTTGGGACGCGTTCTATAACCGGCATATGGCCATTCACGGCTCTGAGGTTGGAGATGAATTTGGAGTTACAAGGCAGGATCAGGACGAATGGGCACTTCGCTCCCAACTCGCGGCAGTTGAGGCCATGAAGACGGGGAAATTGGACGATGAAATATTTCCCGTCGAGGTGAAGCAGGGCAAGAAGGTCATAATCTTCGATAAAGACGAAGGCCCGAGGCCGGAAACGACCTTGGCGGGTTTAGCTAAGCTGCCGCCGGTCTTCAATCACAAGAGCCCGGTTACCGGAGGACCCGGAAGCGTCACAGCCGGCAATGCACCTGGTGTCAATGACGGTGGAGATGTGTGTCTCTTAATGAGCAGGGAAATGGCTGACAAACTGGGCATAAAACCCCTCTTTACGATATTGGATTACGCTGAGGTCTCCCAGCCGCCGAAGGATATTGCGACCGTGCCGGGACTCGCAATCAAGAAACTTCTCGAGCAGAATAACATGACCCTCGATCAGATAGATCTGCTGGAGATCAATGAAGCCTTCGCTGCCGTTGTCTTGGTCAGCGCACGCTCTATCTTAGGCATGAGCAAGGAAGATATGTATAAGAGGGTCAATGTGAATGGAAGCGCCATCGCATATGGTCACCCTATAGGTGCGACAGGCGCGAGGATCGTCATGACTCTTGCCTATGAACTTCGGCGAAGAGGCGGTGGGATCGGGATATGTGGAATCTGCTCGGGTCATGCTCAAGGTGACGCGATGCTGATCAAGGTATAAACGATTGACTTTCCCTTGAGGCTCAAGTTCTTTCTCCGACCGTATAGTCTCGCTTATCTTAGATGAAACGGTACGGGAAAAGACCTTTCAGTTACCTTGATGGAGAGCCGATGTTCTGAGAACAAAAAAATAACGGGAGGAAGGTAGCGATGGCAGTTAAGACATTCGGTGTTATCGGAGCCGGTCAGATGGGCAACGGCATAGCTCAGGTTGCTGCAAGCCCAGGCGGGCTGAATGTAATCATGAATGATATCGCAGACCAGTTTGTCGACAAGGGGTACGATACTATTTCAAAAAACCTGGACCGCCTTGTTGCTAAGGAAAAGCTGACGGCTGACCAGAAAAAAGAAATCATGGGCCGCATCAAGAAGAGTACTAAGCTGGAAGACATGAAGGATGCCGATTTTGTTGTCGAGGCAGCGACAGAGCGGGAAGATCTCAAACTTGGGATATTCAAAAAACTTGATGAAGTCTGTAAGCCCGGGGTAATCCTTGCCACGAATACGTCCTCTATTCCCATAACGAGGATAGCCGGTTCAACAAAGAGGCCTGCCTTAGTCATCGGGATGCATTTTATGAACCCCGTTCCCGTGATGAGACTCGTCGAAATCATCAGAGGATTGGCTACCTCTCAGGAGACGTACAACATGACAGAGGCCCTGTCCAAGCAGTTCGGGAAAGTTCCCGTAGAATGCAATGACTTTCCGGGATTTTTATCGAACAGGATACTTATGCCCATGATCAATGAGGCCGTTTATACCCTGATGGAAGGCGTGGGTACTCCCAAGGCCATTGATGACATCATGGTATTGGGAATGAATCACCCCATGGGTCCTCTCGCACTCGCTGACCTGATTGGTCTCGATACATGCTGGGCCATAATGGACGTTCTTTACAAAGGATTTGGCGATTCCAAGTACCGTCCCTGTCCGCTCCTTAAGAAATACGTGGATGCAGGCTACATGGGAAGAAAGACGGGAAAAGGATTCTACGATTACAGCAAGTAATGCTTGCATGCGAAAAATATTCTTTCATGACGAGAATATACTTTCGGTGGTTATAGGGACAGCGTCAGCGCAGAGTGCAGCCTTAGATCGCGGCTGTAAGCCTCCGTATGAGGTGTCCAGAGGTTGACGAAAAAATAATATGCGCTCGGAAGGCTTTTCCGGGGCATCAGAAGAAATGGAAAAGGAGGTACATCGGATGGAATACAAGAACCTCTTGTTTGCAGTTGAGGATGGTGTCGCTACGATAACGTTTAACAGGCCCAAGGTCTTGAATGCGATGAATTCGGAAACTAATAAGGAGCTTATGGATGCGGCTACGTTCTGTAAGAATGATGACGCCGTAAAGGTTCTCATCCTCACCGGGTCAGGAGACAAGGCCTTTGTAGCAGGCGCTGATATATCGGAGATGCAGAACCTGCGGCCTAAAGAGGCCCTTGCCTTTATGGAACTCGGCAATGAGACTCTGCGGTTGATTGAAACGCTGCCCAAGCCTTCCATTGCTGCCGTGAACGGTTTTGCCCTGGGGGGCGGCACGGAGATCTCCATGGCCTGCGATATGAGATTTGCATCGGAAGCAGCCCGTTTCGGCCAGCCGGAAATACTGATCGGATTGATACCGGGATGGGGAGGAACTCAGAGGCTTTCGCGGTTAATAGGAATGGGAAGGGCCAAGGAACTCATCATGGGTGGGGAGGAGATTGATGCGAAAAGGGCTTTCGATATTGGTCTTGTAAACAGGGTATTCCCTCATGATCAGCTTCTTCCAGAAACGAAAAAATTCGCGCGGAAACTAGTCAATATGCCTGGCTTCGCCCTAAAAATGGCCAAACATTCAATAAATTATGGTTATGATCTTGTACTTGATAACGGTATCAGACTTGAGTCGGAATGCTGCGCCCAGTGCTTCAGCACAGATGATCAGAAAGAAGGAATGAAGGCCTTCCTCGAAAAGAGAAAACCTGTTTACACTGGAAAGTGATTCGCCGTTTTATAAGTTGCATTAATAAAACATTATTCTAAAGGGGGGTTATGAGCCATGAATTTTGGTTTAACAGATGATCAACGTGACGTGAGGGAGATGGTAACGAAGTTCGCGGAGCAGCAGATTAAACCCATCGCCGCAGAGCTGGATAAGACCCACAGGCATCCGGAAGAGATCTGCCGTAAGCTCGGCGAAATGGGTATTATGGGAATCGCAGTTCCCCAGGAGTATGGCGGTGCGGGCATGGATACAGTGACATACGTCCACAGCCTGATCGCGATTTCCAAGGCCTGCGCAAGCTGCGGTGTTATTGTGTCGGTCAACAATTCCCTTTACGGGTACCCCGTACTGGCCTTTGGAACGGAAGAACAGAAGAAGAGATATCTTACCCCTGTGGCAGGTGGGAAGGTCGAAGGATGCTATGGGTTAACAGAGCCAAGCGCCGGGTCGGATGCTGCCGCACTGAAGTGTCGCGCCGTATTGAAAGGTGACAAATATATAGTTAACGGGACCAAAATTTTCATAACGAACGGTAATGTGGCGCACTACTGCGTTTTAGCTGTCACAACCGATCCCGCGTTAGGATACAAAGCGGTCATCAATCTTATCGTGGATATGAAGAACACCCCGGGGTTTAAGGTAGGCAAGGTCGAGGAAAAGATGGGAATCCTTGCGTCCGGTACGGCTGAGCTCGTCTTCGAGGACGCTGAGATACCTGCAGCAAACCTCCTCGGTAAACCGGGACAGGGGTTCAAGCAGATGATGATGGGACTGGATGCAGGGAGAATCGGCATCGGCTCCCAGGCCTGCGGTATCGGAAAGGCCGCTCTCGAAGACGCCCTTGCATATGCAAAAGAGAGGGTGCAGTTCGGTAAGCCCATTGCAACATTCCAGGCGATCCAGTTCAAGCTCGCCGACATGGCGATGGAGCTCGATGCAGCGGAACTGATGCTCCTTCGCGCCGCCTGGATGGAAGACAACCATCTCGATTTCGAGAAGGAATCGGCCATGGCCAAGTGCTATGCATCCGACGTGGCGATGAAGGCCGCTGTTGAATGCGTGCAGATATTCGGCGGCTACGGCTACACCAAGGAATATCCTGCTGAGAGACACATGCGGGATGCGAAGATCTGCCAGATATATGAGGGGACGAACGAGATCCAGAGAGTGGTTATCTCAAGAAAACTTTTGAGTATGAGATAACACCGTCTACAAGGCTCAGCTCATCTTCGTAAGAAGCAGATGAGCTGAGATACCTGAAGAGACTTTCGTCTTTCGGCAGATGCCCGGATGGAAATTATTTCTCGATTCTGAAGGGTGAGAACTCATATTCTTTTTCCTCGACAGCGAAAGACACGCTGTTCTCTTCGTTGACTGTGAGTTTGCCCTCTATGATGCGGCGACAGCCGAAATCGAAGAAAGTCACTTGGTGAGTGGGGATGTCTTTTTCATCCATCTGTTTATAGTACTGCTCTTTTTCAGACAGAGTCAGCTCCCGGACGACGAGTTTCTGGCATCGTTCCCTGGTTTCCCATTCACCCTGGCGTATGGTGACCCTATAGTTGCCGTGAAACTTTATAGGCATCTTGATTTTCATCACTGTACCTCCAAATTTCGTGCTGTTCTGTGGCCGGAGACTGCATAGCATAACTTTGGACAGTTGTCTATTTATTGATGGCAGCGGGGATGTGGGTTATATTTTTTGCTCTTTGACAAACCCGCATGGAGGATGCAATTCACGGATTCGATAGTCGGGTCCTGACTGATAATAGCAATTATATCAGATTTATTGGAAGGAGGGGGTAATATGTATTTTGCAAAAGAGGTGCTGAGTCAATCCAGCGAGCTCAAGAAAAAATGGGAGGATGAAGTCCGGAGGGTGGTCGGTAAAGTTCCTGACCAGAAGGCACGATGGTCCACAGTTTCAGATCTCGAGATCAGGAGGCTTTACGGTCCTGATGACATAAAGGATATGGACTTTGTCCGTGATATCGGATACCCCGGGCAGTTTCCATACTTGCGTGGCAATCAGGTCACCGGTTATAGGGGGCGCTACTGGACGTTCAGGATGTTCTCCGGCATGGGAAGCGCTGCGGAGACCAACAAACGGTGGCACATGCTTCTCAAAGAAGGACAGACAGGCCTCAGTACTGCATTTGATTTCCCGACTCTTATGGGCTATGACACGGACTCCCCCAAGGCCCGCGGCGAGTGCGGGAAGTGCGGCGTTGCCATAGATACCCTTGAGGATTTTCTGCAACTGGTGGACGGGATTCCCATGGATGAGATTACTACGTCCATGACCATCAATCCTCCGGCGACTGTGCTCTGGGCGATGTACTGTGCAGCGGCGCAGATCAAGGGTATACCTCTTACCAAGATAGGCGGCACGATTCAGAATGACATGCTGAAGGAATTCATTGCGCAGAAGACTTTGATGTGCCCGCCGGAGCCGTCTGTCAGGCTCGTCAGCGACACCGTTGAGTTCGGCACGAAGTATGTCCCGAGATGGAACACCATCAGCATCAGCGGGTACCATATCAGGGAAGCCGGTTCCACAGCGGTTCAGGAGCTTGCCTTTACCCTTAGAGACGGCATGGAGTATGTGGAGGACGTGATCAACCGGAAGGGCTTGAACGTCGATGAATTCGCTCCGCGGCTTTCATTTTTCTTCAATTCCCATGTAGATTTCTTTGAGGAGATTTGTAAGATGCGCGCCGCCCGGAGGATCTGGGCAAAAGTTATGCGGGACCGCTATAAGGCGAAGGACCAGAGGTCGTGGTGGATGCGCTTCCATACGCAGACCGCCGGATGTTCGCTGACGGCGCAGCAGCCTTACAACAACGTCGTCAGGACGGCCACGCAAGCCCTTGCCGCTGTCCTCGGCGGAACCCAGTCCCTGCACACCAATTCGCTCGACGAGGTGATGTGCCTTCCCTCAGATCACGCCGTGCAGATTGCGCTTCGTACGCAGCAGATAATCGCGGAAGAGACCGGCGCTGCCAACACGATTGACCCACTGGCGGGCTCGTACTTCGTTGAAGCATTAACGAACGAGATGGAAGAGCAGACATGGGAGTATATCAACAAGATTGACGAGATGGGCGGCATGGTGGCTGCAATAGAAAAGGGGTTCCCGCAGCTCGAGATAGCCGATGCAGCCTACAAGTTCCAGAGGCAGATAGACTCCTGTGAGAAGATTATGGTCGGCGTCAACAAGTACGTTACCGAAGAAGAGATACCCATCCCTCTCTTAGAGATCGACGATAAGGTGGAAGAAGATCAGATCGCGAGGTTGAATGCGGTCCGCAGAAAGAGAGACAACAAGGCTGTCAAGAAGAGTCTTGACGACATTAAGAACGCCTGCAAGAAGGGTGAGAATGTCATGCCTTCCTGCATCGAGGCAGTGAAGAACATGGCGAGCGTTCAGGAGATATGCGACGTCTATCGTGAGATCTATGGCGAGTACCGCGATCCGGGACTCTATTAGGATTGATTGAAGGAGGAGATGGTAATGGCTAAAAGAAAAATTCGTGTTATGGTGGCAAAGCCAGGTCTTGACGGTCATGATAGGGGCGCCAGGGTTTTGGCCAGGTGTTTCCGGGACGCTGGATTTGAGGTAATATATACGGGATGTCATCAGACACCCGCACAGATTGCGGCTTCGGCGATCCAGGAAGATGTGGATCTCGTAGGCTTGAGCTGTCTATCGGGGGCGCATCGGTATTTATTTCCCCAGGTGGTTAATCTGCTAAAGGAGAAAGGCGCGGATGATATCACTGTAATCGGCGGGGGGATCATCCCCAATCAGGATTTTCAGAAACTATATGACGCGGGCATCAAGGCGATCTTCGTACCGGGTACTACCCTGGATACGATCGTGAATTGGGTTAACAAAAATGTAAAACCGGTGGAAAGAAAATAATGGAGAGAGGCGATAAGATTAAGGCGGGTGACGTTCGTACAGCCTCCCGTCTTATACGAGACATAGAAGACAGTATACCGGAAGCAAAAGCAACGATTAAACATATTTTCCCCTATACGGGCAAGGCCCAGGTAGTAGGGATTACCGGTTCTCCCGGGGCCGGAAAGAGCACTATTGTTGACGGTCTTATTGAGACAAGCCGGAAGAAGGAACAAACGGTAGGGGTTCTCGCCGTTGATCCGACAAGTCCCTTTACGGGGGGAGCGACGCTCGGCGACAGGATCCGTATGCAGCGCCATTCCGAGGATATAGGCGTGTTCATACGGAGCCTCGCCACGCGAGGTTCCCTGGGCGGCCTCTCAAAGGCAGTCGGCGATGCAATCCATGTTATGGATGCCATGGGGAAAGACGTCATATTCGTTGAAACTGTGGGTACCGGCCAACAGGAGGTGGAGATCATACACTATGCCCATACGGTGATAGTCGTTCTCGTGCCGGGTATGGGAGATGAAATCCAGGCAATCAAGGCGGGCATCATGGAGATTGCCGACATATTCGTTATCAATAAGGCGGATCGTGATGGTGCGCAAAAACTTCAGCGGGAATTGATGACCATGATCGAGATGTCACATATTCCTCCGGGGGGATGGAAACCGCCTGTCCTTACAATCAGGAATTCCTTCAAGCCGGAGGAATTTGAACAGGACCTGCGGACATTGTCTGCCAAGGTCCGGGAACACTATGACTTTCTCATAAGCAGCGATCTTATCGGCGACCGGCAGAAGCGCAAGAGGCTGCATGAACTCAATGAGGCCATCCGATTCAGCATCCTCGAACCCGTGTTAGAAATGCTCGTCAAAACGGGTGAACTCGACAGCATGGTCGAAAAGCTGGTGAAAAAGGAATCAGATCCGGCTTCTCTGGCCGAAGAAATCGCCAAGAAATATTTGCAAGGGTGTTTTTAAGGTTGGACTTCTGTCCGGTTATTTGGTTGCTCTTGAACCGGATCAGAAGTAACGGCAGTTGATGAGCGGAGCCGATCTTGTCTCTTTGGTCAGGGTCGGCTTTCGAGGTCGTCAAGTTTTTTCTTCTTTTCTTCGATAAGTTTTAACTGTTCATCCACCAATGTCCGCCAGTGATGTCTCTGCGCAAAACCGGATGCCTGATTCATATTCATCCTGTAGTTTTCTTCGTCTCTTTTGGCCTTTTCCAATTCTTCTCTTAGGACCCCGATATTCTCTTCCTTTTCATTCCTTTTCGCAGCGGTCTCACGATATTTCTGCAATCGTTCATTGTCTTCTTTTTCCGCCGCCGCTTTTTGCTCTTCCGTCATAGCGGGCAGTGATTGTACCTTCTTGAAATTGACTCCAGGCGGGGGGCTATCAGTGATAATCACCGTGCCGTCTTTGTCGATATATTCGTAAAGTGTTTGCCCCTGTGCCTCGCCGGCGGCAATCCATACAAGGATCAGAAGCAGAGACACCATGAGCAACAATCTCGGCAATTTGTGAAAAGCCATGCCTTGAACCCTCCCTTATTTTTGCAATAAAAAATATTCCAAATTATCGATGATGTCAATTGTATTTGTAGATTTGCAATGCCCTTCTGCCGGCGGCAGATTGAGCCGTATTTCATCCATGTATTACCTTAAGAAATTATTTAGTACATCATTTCATTATTNNAACTGTGGCATAAAATACGTAACCGAATTTATAAACCAGTGTACTTAGACATCCTCACCGGGGATGACGTCATGTGGCGAAGGAAATCAATGAAGCGTAGTTCACGGCGCTTTCTGTCTCGCGTTCGCGGTACGTATCGAAGTGAAGAAGGTCTGTGCGGTTTTCCGCAAGCAGTCTGGCGAAAAGCAAAATAGCAGGAAGACCGCAGACGTGATACCTGTCCTGCGTATTAAGGGCCTCCTTGAAGATATTTTCTGGTTCCCCGCGGCGAAGAAAAGAAAGTATCAACTTATCATGGGCTATCGCCTGAGGAAGAAGGGCGTCCGCGGTCGCCTGATCGCCGAATTTTCGTCCCACGTGGGAAAGGTCGACGCCTGCCACAAGCAGTATGCGCCCCTTTCCTTCTTCCAGCAACTGCTTCATTGCAGATACCATCCCTCGGAACCTCTCATCCCTCAGAATATTTCCTCTTTCCTGGATGAACTCGTGGACACTTCCGCACAGAATGGGCACTATAGTAAATGGACCCTGCAGGTAATGGTGCAGGAAAATGGTTTGAAACTCGATGGAATGTTCTGTCATGTGACCGAAATCATCCGGTGCGAATGTTCCTTCAGTCACGCCATTCTTTAATTCGCCGATAAATCTTTTATCCGTCTTGATTTCTCCGAAAGGAGTTACGTAGTTTTTTTCGGAGATGCTGTAGAGTCCTTCCTGCAGATGATGGTTAATCCCCAAAATCACAACCGTATCGTAGTTCTTGCCTTTTAGATAACGGTAAGTATTTACATAGATGTCTTTGGCTACGGTGATGTCAATATGGGGAGCGAGGACGCCTGTAATATTATCCGGGATATGATGCTGCAGACATTCCTGACCGATATTGCTTTCTACGTTCTCTATAAACTGCGCGAGCTCGGCCGGATCCGACACATAGGACTTTCCCGCATGAACGGGAAGTCTTGTCTTTCGGTCGCAAAATTCGCTGCGGAGTCCGCACATCTTCTGGTGGAAGAACGGGCTTTCCAGGAGACAGGCCCTGTCGAGAGAATCGATAAATGATTCGATCTCCGATACATAAACTATGCGACCGCCCTGCCGCTTCATCAGCACGGCCTGAATGTCCGTAAGATCGTGAAGCCCGTCAAGGAGCTCCAGGAGGGGAAGTGTATTGAAATCAAGTGCGATGCCGTGATCGGTCAAATGGTAAGGATCATGAAAGGCGATCATCCGCCGACCCTTGATGGTCGTGGCGATGGGCTGAATGTCTCTTCTCAAAACGGGTTTATCCATATGCTTTCCGCTTATATTAGCATTCGTTTAAAAATGCAACGTCAACGTCTAAAGAAGGAAAAAATTGCATGCTTATTGGTGATAAATCAGCGCCCGATGTTCTTGCAGCCGGCCTATCTACGCGTAATTATGGAACATGGACGATGGTACGGTATTTGCTAAGTAAAGAGTATCAAGCAATGAGGCCTACAGGGAGGGGTGCATGATGGAAAAGAGATTGAGAATTGCCATAAATACCGGGGGAGGAGATGCGCCGGGTCTCAATGCGGTTATTGAAGCCGTTGTCATGGCTGCCTACAACAGGAGCTGGGAAGTATACGGCATCAAGAGCAGCTACACCGGTCTCCTTAATACCGATGAGATTATCCGTTTGACCCCGGAGACAGTAAGCCATATTTCCATCACGGGCGGGACGATTCTGGGAACGACAAACCGCGGCAACCCGTTTCAAATGCCGGTGACGAACATGGCGGGCGAGGTGGAGATACGCGACGTATCCGATAAAGTCGTCGAGAATTTTAACCGACTGCGTTTCGATTGTCTGATAGCGGTGGGCGGTGATGGCAGCCTCGGGATTGCTCATAGTTTATATAAAAAAGGGATACCGGTTGTCGGAGTTCCCAAGACCATAGATAATGATATCTGTGAGACGGTAGTGACATTCGGTTTCGACACTGCCGTGAGCATCGCCACGGAGGCCATAGACCGCCTTCATTCCACGGCCAAGTCCCACGAACGGGTGATGGTGGTTGAGGTTATGGGCCGCCATTCGGGCTGGATAGCTCTGAACAGCGGGTTGTCCGGTGCGGCGCATATCATTCTCATACCGGAGATACCGTTTGATATTGACAAAGTTTGCGGTCACATAATGGAATGCGAAGTACGCGGACGACGTTACGCTATCGTAGTAGTGGCGGAAGGTGCGACGCCGGTGGGTGGCCGCGCCGTTGAAAAAGGGAAGGGGGAAGTCGGCCGCCAGCATGCAGTTCTCGGAGGTATTGGGGAGTACCTGGCAAAAGAGATTGCAAAACAGACCGGTAAAGAGACGCGTTCGCTGGTCCTCGGGCACTTGCAGCGCGGCGGCACTCCTACAACGTTTGACAGGCTGATAGCCCTCCGTTTCGGCGCAGCAGCCGTCCGCATCGTGGGAGAGCAGAAGTTCGGGACGATGGTGGCCCTTGCTCATCCTGATATCAAGGCCGTTCCTCTTGAGAATATTATAGGGCGCATAAAGACTGTGCCCATAGATAGTGACAAGATCAGCACAGCCCGAGACATCGGTATCTGCGTCGGTGATTGACGCTATACGAATTAACTAAAATACAAAATCACTGCAGCAGCTCATAATTCTCTTGCACAATCTCCCTCATACATATAAGTCTTGATTGTCGGATCAATATTGTTTGGTAAGAGGAATTATTCAGTGGCTCGGCGGTCAAGGATACTGCGAATCAGGTTGGCGCTGCTTGTCATGGCGCCTATAATCACGGCATTTATTGGTCTCGCTGTCCCGTGCCTATGCATGGATGAAAAACCATTTGTGCCTTGGGACTTTAATAATCCGGCTTCAGCGAGGGAAGAGACACCGGCCCTGGAAACAGACGCATCATCTTGCGGATATCTTTTGATACAGGCAATCAGGTTCTATAAGCATCATGTATCTCCCGTGATCGGGGATCGTTGCCAGATGTATCCATCGTGTTCATCATATGCCGTCGAGGCGATCAAGAAGCATGGATGCCTCATCGGCTCTGTCATGACTTCGGACAGGTTGATTCACGAAGCAAATGAAACGGACCATGCGCCTCTCATTGAAACAGACGGGGACTATGGATATTACGACCCTGTCGGCGGCAACGATTTCTGGTGGTATAAGAGCTCGGATGGGATTGCTTCGCAAGCGCACAAGTAGGCCGCGCGCGTAAGCCTGCACGGATGCTTCAGGAAGAAAAGGTCAGCGCTGTTCCTGCCATGTTCAAGACAAATTGTGCCGGCATGGCCTTCTCGATTTCGATTACCGCTTTCCTTCCCGTACAATGCGTAGGCACGATGTAAGCGGGATTTATTTTTTTCAACTCCTCGATTGTCTTTCCCACAATAGGTTCGAAAGCCGGACCGGCAAGATGGAAGCCGCCCATGATAACATGGACGGGATTAACGCCCGTTACAGTCCTCGCGTGATTGACCGTATTGACGACGCCGGAATGCGCGCATCCGGTAAGAACAACCAAACCTCTTCCCTTAAGGTTTATGGCGATGCCCGTATCCTCCTCGATGGGATCCCACGTCTCTCTGCCTTTATCCGTAAAGAACGCATGGGGCATGCCTTTTTCAAATTCAGTCTGACGATAAATCTCACCGAGATACAAAACATTCCCGTCTAAGAGAGTGAGCGGTTCCCGTGTCTCTCTCAACCGGACGCCGGTTTTTTCTATTTTCCTTCTCGTCACCTCGGGAAAGCGGGCCTTGAAGTCGCTGCCAAACTTGAGGTACCGTTTTTGTTTGAAAGCCGCCGGGTGAAGAACCAACTCCAGTCCGTCTCTGCCGATCATCTTAACTAATTTATTGAAACCGCCGAAGTGGTCACTGTGTCCGTGAGAGAGAACCATGACTTCAATCTCTCCCATATCGATTCCCATCGCCTTGGCATTTGCGGCTGCACCGTCGGCGGAAAATCCGAAATCAAAGAGAAGCGTTCTGGTCCGACCGGCTGCTGTCGTTCGTACTATGGCAGAAAAGCCGTGTTCGGCCCGTATGGAAGTTTTGATCTCCCCGTGCATGAGATAGCGGGCTCGCGAAATAATCGCACTGTTGTCGGAGGCCGTGATCTCGATAAAATTATCCTGGAGCGTCAGGATCTCTACTTTTTCGACCTCATGGAGAATTGATATTTCCTTCATTTAGTTCTTCATTTAGCCTTTCATGATGCGCGCGCCTATTCTCACCTTGTCAAAGCAGTATGTCTCAAGTCCGGGGACGATCATACGGACAGTAGGAATGCCCGTGTCCGGCCTTGTCAGATTTACCGCTATCACACGCTCCAAACCCCTCGCCTGCAGCTTCGCGATTATCGCCCTGACATCGTGGAGGATATCTTTACCGTAACTCGCTTCAATATCGCGAAGGCCCTTCTGGCTATATGCATAAAACCGTGGATCATCGGTTCTTTCTTGCTCACCAAGATATGCCGTTACGGGTTCGCACATCCCTTCGATCCCGAACTTCTGAATGAACAAGGCTCTGGTGGTCACGATCTCGAGAAGGGAGCGAATCATGGCGACACGGGGATCAAGATGCGCGCCGAAACCGTCTACGGGTTTCATGGCGGGATAAATCAGGTCACGGGAAAAGGCGGCAATCACCGGAACCCCGATATCTGAAGTGATGTCTTTGGCGACGATCTCTATCTCGGCGTCTGCAAACTTGTCAAAAATGTTGATAATGAACTGGTTGTCGGGTTCATCCTCGATGAAAAGGGCGTCGCTGTAACTCCCTTCGTACCGCGCGATGCTCCATGCGTCACGCTCGATGAGCTCCGCAAGGCCGTGCACAACGGCTTCTTCCATGGTATTGCCTGCCGCAATGCCGTTCGTATGAGTGTCCATGAGAAATGCATTGTCGAGATGGTAGGGATGGTAGACCGCGCAGGCAGGGATCAGGATATCCTCATTCCGCGCGAGATCGCATCCCCATGCCCAGTGAATATCCTGATCATGATCGTAATCGCTGATTTTAGAAAGAATCATGTCATGAGGATCGAGGATGTTGAACTTCCGTTTCAACTGGTTATAGCTGCCGCTCACCAGCTTGCTCTTGTACTCGTCTTTGAATTCTGACGAATAGCGTTCGATCGACTCCATGGTCAGTGAAACCTGGGCCTGAATTTGAGATACGCCCTTACCCGTGTGGCTGGTTTTCGAATTGTCCGGCCTTATGCGATGGCAGATAAAGACGGGAATCCCGATCCTGTCGAGATCCGACGCTTCGCGGAAGCCAATCATGCTGACCAGTTCTTTGATGCTCTGGATAAATTGAAGCGTGGAGTCTGGTGTCTTAGACCTGTGTGTCTCCAGGATATAAACCTTGGGACACTCTTTTAGAATTATGCTTGGCATTTTGATACTGCTTCCTTCAAATTAATCTTCGTGCAGGAAAAGCGGGCGATGGCCGCAATACCCCTCGCGCGCGCGTATACATATCAATACGCCCCACTTTTTTCAACACCAGTTTTTTCACATCGGATTTGCTCTGCTTTTCTTTGTGTCCGTGCGAACAGTCTATGTGTGGTATGATGAAGGTAAGCTTGAAGGCTAGAAAACTAACTCTGCAGATGGACCAGTTTTTGGGGAACGTTCAAAATTATAAAAAACCAACTCTTTAGATGGACTAGTTTTGGGGAACTCTCAAGGGCACCGACGTCTAATCTCTAGTGATGCTGCTGAAGTGGTTTCTCCTGCAGAAGTGGTACCGGATCGATTCCGACCCGGAGCTGGAAAACCAGATCAACGACCGGATTTCCTTCCAAGGAGGCGATGAACCGGATCAACAGCTTTGTTCTTCATCAGGTCTCTCAGAAGGGGTTGACCATGGATGAGACAAATTTACAGAGCGAAATCTTCCTCTACGCTATGCCGTCCAGATGGCAGGTGTCGTTCAGAAGGGTGAGCTGGGGCCTATCCCCCGGGGGGTGCTCCAGTGTAGAGAGTGAACAGTTCGTCACCCAGAAGCGGTTCAGAAACGAGGGTTCCAAGCCCAGCGTATGACAGATGATCGCCCGAAGTGGCCCGAGATGAGTGGAAATAATGACCGCTTTTCCTTCTCTTACTATCGCATCGAACAGGCGGCCAGATCGCCTCACAAGAGTGATGTAATCCTCCCCACCGGTGGGTTTGCCAACCCCTCCTCTGCGGATCCAGTCGTCCCAGTCCTCCGCAAAGCGGTGAGCGATCTCATCGNNATTCGCGGAGCTCCGGCATTGCTATCACGGGAACCTCCCGCGGCTGCGCGGCAGCGATGATCCGGGTCGTCTCACGTGCCTGACCCAAGTCGCTCGTATAGATCATATCGAGGGGGATGGACGCCATGCGTTCGGCTAAGGCTTCGGACTGCTGCCTTCCACGCTTATTCAGGGGGATATCGGTCTGGCCTTGGATACGCTTGTCCTGATTCCAGTCCGTTTCGCCGTGGCGAATCAGATAGATGATGGAAATGGTACACCTCCGTATCGAAAAGAGAGGCCGTTTCCGTCCACCTGGTAACCAACGGCCCGGACTTTTTCTTCCGTCTGAGTGATTCCTGGCGCGCAAAGAAGAACAACAGAGTCATAGAAGACAATACTATTCGGATGGACCTGAGTCATCCTGCAAACGATCTTCTCGGTGCTGATCTTGATACGGCAGATAAAATATTTGTTGTCCCTTATCCATTGACGAAAATTCTTGTGGCATTGGTAATAGCGATCTACGGCGTCTATCTCACCACAGGAAATGATCTTTTCCACCTTGGCGTCGCGCTGCTCAAAAATCTGAACCATCTGTTTAAGCCCTCGGGAGCCACTATTCTCAAGAAGATGATTATCTTGATTCCTCCTTCCGGGGTAATGTTTTCTCTGGCAAAGGCACCCTGTTATAGAGCCTGCAGGAGGTGATGTCCTGAGTCATGTTCCTCGTCATTCAATACATCGGTCAGTTGAAAAAAGGAAGAGGATTTTTGGTTTTTGTTCCAGAATCCGCCGCGCGGCTTGATCCGCTAACCAGTACACAGTACCTGCCTTCTTTTGCCATTCCAAGTAAATGAGGATATCCGCCTGCAATGTTTCGGGGCTACTAGGGCAAAAAGAACATGACACAAGAGCGACAAACTGTAGTGGCGTTTCGCCATGGTGCCTGAAGATGCCGGTCCAGCTCGGTGCCATCCATCATATCGAGTATTTTTTTCAAAGTTTGTTGATGGAAGTTCTATGTGTTCGATACGGTCTGGTAGGCGATTCTCTGCAGGAATCGGGCTTGCGCCATCGGCAGGTCGTTCAGGACAACGCCTTGGTCGGATAAAGCTCCCGGCAACCCCTCGGGCGTTGCGCCATAGATAACGGCATATAAAATACAAGTGGTGAGGTGAGTGCCGATGGGGTTCGCGTGTCGTCCATCCGCTGCATGCAGGGACAGATGGGAGTCAGCGCTCGGGGCTTTCTCCCAGGCATCTCCCACCGACACCAGCGTGGCCCCAAGCTCTCGGGAAATATTGTCATAGGCCTCCGCAATGGCCTTTTGCGAGTCGCGACGGTTTTGGTTGGCCCACGTCATATAAGATGCGTTTCCCCTTATCAGTGGCTCCAAGACAGGCTGGTCAGAACCTGTGTCCGAGAAGACGTCTCTGATATCAGAGATGCCCAGAAGATACTCTCCCAGGAAATCAACCGGTACAATTACCGTTGCGTACATTCCACAACCCAGGAGGTTCCCTATTTCAGACTGCAAAGAGCATTGACAGAAGGACTGTCGCTTTTCAGGGAGTTCAAGGTAAGGCCCCCTTA
>PLMX01000071.1:25243-25391 GCA_003142635.1 Syntrophaceae bacterium
CGTTTCTGGTGCAATGGTCGTCTCGTCGATAAACAAAAAGCCAAAATTCAGGATCTCAATTTATCAATGTTTTAACGCACAAACTCTTAAATCAGCGAAGGGAGCACCATTTCCCCTCCTTCACCAACCCCTACAGACGGTTCACTTT
>PLMX01000043.1 GCA_003142635.1 Syntrophaceae bacterium
AGGGACATCTTCAAGGATCAATACTTTCAATTTCTCGGACATGGTCTCAGCCTCCAAACTCTCCGACACTAATAGAATATCTTTCCGTAATGGAACCGAATCATAACATTCATAAAAGCCATCTCATGCAATCATCCAATCAGCCGCCGCCCTGTGGTTATCAGTCGGCATAGGGCGTCATATTCATCGATACCCAGTATGCTCCCAGTTCGGCTACAAAACGCGAGAACGCCGCCGCTTGCATGGGCTTAACAATATAGCTGTTTGCCCCGCGCCTGTAGCTTTCCGTCCTGTCCCGCGCTTCATCGGAGGAAGTAAATACGACAACCGGGATATGCTGCGTCCTTTCGTCGGCCTTGATGCGTTTCAGAATCTCCAGGCCGCTGACCTTGGGCAGTTTCAAATCGAGAAGGATCAGTTTGGG
Source organism: Syntrophaceae bacterium (assembly GCA_003142635.1). Taxonomy (GTDB): domain Bacteria; phylum Desulfobacterota; class Syntrophia; order Syntrophales; family UBA2185; genus Fen-1135. The sequence goes on from PLMX01000043.1 coordinate 425, forward strand.
GAGATGAACCTCCGCCTTCGCGAGGCAACCCTCGGGCCCGAACAAATAATCGAGGGCTTCTGCGCCGTCGCTTATGGCCCGAATTCTGTTGGAAATATCCTGACGGCTGAGCGTATCCAGTATCATCTCAACATCGTGAGGATTATCTTCGACGAGAAGAATATCAATATTACGCATGAAAAAAAGTCACTCCTTCATGTTTAGTGCGAAATAAAAACAGGCCCCGTGATCGACCTTACCTTCCGCCCATACCCTGCCGCCATGCCTGTGTATGAGGCGCTGGACGGTCGCCAGGCCGACGCCGGTGCCTTCGAACTGCTCCGTACTGTGCAGTCTCTGAAAGACGCCGAAAAGCTTGTCGTAATAGGCCATGTCGAAGCCTACGCCGTTATCCCTGATATAATAGATGTGCTCATCTCCATCGGTGTAGCCCCCCACCTCGATATGTGCGGCATCCTCATATTTTGTGAATTTTACGGCGTTCCCAAGGAGGTTGATCAACACCTGCTTGATGAGAGCCATGTCCCCGTAGCCCAGCGGCATGTTCCCTTCTTCAAGCTTAATGTCCCTCTCCGAGTCGCTCGCCTGCACTTCTTTCCACGCCTCTTTCACGAGGACCTCCATGTCCAGGGGCATGGGGGATATATGCTTCCTCCCCAGACGCGAGAAGGTCAGGAGGTCGTCGATGAGCTGGCCCATCAGGTGCGTGCTCGATCTTATCACGTTAAATTTATCGAGGGTGTCCGCATCAAACTTATCCCCCTGCTTCTTGAGGATGAGGCGCGCATATCCGTCGATGGCGCGGAGCGGCGCGCGCAGATCATGAGCGACGGAATAGCTGAAGCTTTCGAGTTCCTTGATGGCATATTCCAATTGCCTCTTCCCTTCCCTCATCTCCAACTCCGCATGTTTGCTCTCAGTGATGTCCATTCCGTAGATACGGATGCGCTGGGCTCCTTCCACCAAGTGCAACGTCTGCCGGCACCAGCGCCCGTCAACATTCACTTCCCGTACGATTTCTTCTGACCCTTTTTTGCGCAAGGCAGGAACCACCGTTCCCCAATCGTGAAGCCACGGATGCTCCGCGCCGCGCTCACGGAGATCCGGTAATAATCGCTCGGCGGCGTGGTTAAGGTAATAGACCTGCCCCGCAAGATCTACTTCGGCTATGGGATTCGGGTCGAGCATGGGGAATGAGGCCAGATGCGCTATATTCTCCTCTGTTCTTGTAATTTCCGTGATGTCGGTGACCGAAGAACGGTAGTGATCAAAATTGCCGTCACCATCAATTACCGCCATGGTGTCGATCAGCGCGTCGAATAGAGTGCCATTCTTCCCGGTGAGCTTCAGTTTGCAGCTCTCTTTGCTTCGCGATTCATGGGCACTCTGAAGATGGGCATGGAAGATACTGAATTGCCCGGGCGTGATAAAACGACTAAACGGCTGTACTGTAAGCGATCGCTTCTCTCTGCCGAGCAAAGACGCGCCAGTTGCATTCGCTTTGACGATACGTCCCTTTTGATCGAACGTGAAATACCCGACAGGGGCGAAGTCATAAAGGTCGGTGTACTTGCTGTGCTCCGAGGTCGCTTCCAGCTGCGACTTTCGCAGCGCCTCATTCTGCATTTCCAGCTCTATCTGATGAAGATTGCGTTCGTGAATGAGCTTCTGGACATCGGCGGCTGGCTCACCCCCACCGACGTCTTTCACAGACAGGGCGTCTTCCGCCTTTTTCCGGAGGTTATCAAAACGCTTATTTGCTGCGGGTATTTTTTTCGTCATGGCTCTGCCGGTATTTCATCAGAAAAAGGGGGCATTTCTATTTCCGCCTGCTTCCTTTCTCCTTCTTTCTTTCCTGCCGGATTTAGAGCGTTCCGGTCATATTTTTAAAGGAATCCTCTCTTCATTCAAGCCTTAGTTCGCATTCTTCCTGTGATGGGAAATAGTGTGGAAAACGGATTATTATTTGAGCCGGTGAAATTTAAATTGATTGCAAAAGTGCTGCGATGAAGATCCATGAGATATCTAACGCGCGTCATATCCTGTTCTCATCCCTCTGTGCCTCGGATACATTTCCTGCACGTGAACCACGGAAAACAATTCCCTCCGACAGTAACCTCCTGCCGTCTCCAGTCTTCTCTCGTCGGGCTCACCTGCAATCTTCTATGTCAGCCCTTATATGCCAGTTTGGCCGCTATCTCGGCCACATGCTTCCCCTGGAACCGGGCCGCATTTAATTCATTTTCGCTCGGCATGCGCTCGCCTTGCGTCCCCGCAATGGTGGAAGCCCCATAGGGCGAGCCGCCGGTGATCTCGTCGATGCGCATCTGTCCGCCAAAGGAGTACGGGAGTCCGACTATGACCATGCCCTGATGAAGAAGGTTCGTAAAGAAAGTGAGTATCGTGGACTCCTGCCCGCCGTGCTGGGTGGCGCTGCTTGTAAAAACGCTCCCCACCTTGCCGACAAGGGCCCCTTTGGCCCAGAGGCCGCCCGTCGCATCGAGGAATTGCCGCATCTGTCCGCACATGTTGCCGAAGCGCGTAGGCGTTCCGAAGATGATAGCATCCGCAGTGGCAAGTTCATCAACCGTACAGACAGGGACGTGGGCAAGACCCTTTTGCGCCTCAAGGGCGCCCATCTTTCCCAGGACTTCTTCCGTAAGGGTTTCCGGGACACGATACATGAAGACATCAGCCCCTTTAACCATCTTCGCGCCTTCCGCCACGGCCTCTGCCATGCGGTGGATATGGCCATACATGGAATAGTAAACGATCATGACCTTCATGATGTGCTTCCTTCCTCTTGAGGCGATTTATCCCATTTTATGGTGTTCAACTCGAGTCTGAGCGGCGCAAGGACGTAAATTATTGATGTAAACCAAGCTATGTTTATTGTCATCGGAGGGGTAAAGACAATAGGGATTTATTGATAGCTTATTAGTAGTATTTACCTACTACTATAGCTGCGCACTGAGAGGACGGCATTCATTCCCGACCAGTATGACTAAGGGGAATCTGACCTGCGACTGAGGCAGCAGACACGAACTCTTTTTATCGAGGCCGGGCCAAACTGCCATTATAGATTGTCGTGTTCATCGAAAGCCAGTATTTTCCGATGTCATGGACATAACGGGAGAACATATCAGCGTCCATGGGCTTCACCACATAGCTGTTGGCGCCGAGTTTATAGCTTTCGATCCTGTCCTGCGACTCGCTCGAGGAGGTAAATATGACTGTGGGGACGTGCATCGTCCGTTCGTCGGACTTGATCCTTTTCAGAATCTCCAGGCCGCTGACCTTGGGCAGTTTCAAATCGAGGAGGATCAGCTTGGGCAAATGGAAATCCATTTTCTTGAGCGACCCTTCGGGACCAAAAAAATAGTCTAAGGCTTCCACGCCATCGTGTATGGCACGAACCTTGTCACCGATATCCAGTCCTTCCAGGGCTTCCAGTATGAGTTCGGCGTCGTGACGATTATCTTCAATGATCAGGATGTCTATCTTATCATTATCCATAAAAAAGATTTACTCCTTCACGCGCTGCGCAAAATAAGTCGACAGTTGCGGATAAAATCTTATTCTTGCCAGGTCTCCTAACTTTCTTTTCAAATACAATCAAATGTTAATTTAAATGCGGCGCTTTCCGTCAGGGCTTTATCTCCTGATGCTCGTTTCTATAATCTAAGAGATGGACTACATTAAAAGGTTTGTATTCGATCCTGTAGAATGGATTTCCCGCAAGGGATTGGCGAAGCAGTTCCTCGACCCTTGCCTGTATCTGCTGCCATCCCTGGTCTGCTCCCGCGTTATTCATTATGCATTCTCCTTTTGAAAGGAATTTGTCCTTCTGAGGCTGAAGCCCCATGCGCGCGCAACGTGCATATATCTTGACAACCCCCGTCATGCGTCTCGGGCTTTTAATATTTTTCTCAGCTTACCCTGTGCATCACAGGCTAATGTTACCTCCGCGATAAAGACAATAGTGATTAATTGAAGGTCTATTGACAGGCATAAACTACCATTATGGCCTGCCTCACGACGCGGAGTCATCTCATCATTACGCACCGCATTGCAAGCTGGTTTTCGATATCTTCCTTCTTTATCCTCTCGCGGAAGATTTCCTTAATTTCCCGGCACAGGGCCGCGTCGTTTCTGTATATGACGCCAATCGGGATCCTGTCTCCCCAGAGCTCCGCCGTCTTTATGGCCTCATAACGGTCTGCAATGGGTTTTTCGATCTTGAAGACCCTCTCCCTCAGCCATTGGTAGGTATTTATCTTGTTGAAGGTGACGCAGGGCTGGAGAATGTCTACCAGGGCCGTCCCTTTAAAAAAAAGGATGGCTTCTTTAATAATTTCTTCCATGTGGTCTTTGTCGGAGGCGAAACAACGCGCTACGAAAGGCGCTCCCATGGTGATCGCCAGGGCTATGGGGTTCAAAGGGATGTTCTCGTTCCCCCCGGGGGAGAGGTCATTTTTCACGGATGAGTCCGTCGTAGGGGAACTCTGCCCTTTGGTGAGCCCGTATACCTGGTTATTCGATGTCAGTATCGTAATATCCAGCCGCCTTCTGATCGTGTGTATGAAGTGATTTCCTCCCTCGTCGTAATTGCAGCCGTCACCCGAGTAGGCGATGACGGTGAGATCAGGTCTCGCAAGTTTAATACCCACGGCAGGAGGCAGTGCCCTTCCATGAAGGCCGTTGAAGTAATTAACGTCCAGGTAATGGGGCATCTTCGCGGCCTGCCCGATGTCCTTCATGGGTATGGAAAGCTCCGGGAGGACCATCCCTCTCCGGAACCTCACTGATCGTTCTTTCGCCCCAAAAAACCGAATATTACGTTGAGACAGTTAGTTTAGTTGCTAGCAGAAGGCAATGAGGGTTAAGTCGTAGTTTAATGATAGGTAAAAACTCGCATAAGAGATTGTTCCCGCCCTGCACGTGAGGGAGCGAAACCCGCCTCCGCAACCCTTTATTCTTGACAGAGAAGAACATTATTTTCTATAGTTAATCCAGCGCTGAAGGAACGTCTTAGCAAGCGCTCATGCCTGTCCGAGCGCCACGAATAGATCACATACATCTTCATAGAGCTTTTACGCAAACCGGAAAAAGTGAGGAAGCGGAATATGAAAAAAGAGGCAATGTTTTATGAAGAATATAAAGAAGGGGTCCTTCATTGTTTTCTCTGCAACCATCACTGTAAGATTTCCGAAGATAAATTCGGTTTCTGCGGTGTACGCCGGCATGAGCAGGGGAAACTCTACACTTATGCCTACGGAAACATCATCGCCTCCCATATAGATCCCATCGAGAAGAAGCCGCTTTACCATTTCCTCCCCGGATCACGCTCCTTCTCCATTGCAACCATCGGCTGCAATTTCAGGTGCGGCTTCTGCCAGAATTGGCAGATATCACAGCTTTCCATAAAGAAAGGCGATTTCGCGGGCCGGGAAACAAAACCGGAGGATATCGTCAGAGGCGCGCTCGAAAACGGCTGCAAATCCATATCCTATACGTACACAGAGCCGACGATTTTTTTTGAATATGCCTATGACATCGCCCGGCTCGCGAAAAAGGAGGGCCTCTTAAACGTCTTTGTCACGAACGGCTTCATGACCAAAGAAGCTCTGGAGACAATTCACCCTTACCTCGACGCCGCAAATTGCGATTTGAAAAGTTTCCGGGATGATTTTTACAAGAAGGTCTGCTACGGGGGGCTCCAGCCCGTCCTCGACTCCATAAGGCTCATGAAAAAACTTGGCATCTGGGTCGAGGTTACAACGCTCATCATCCCCGGTGAGAACGACTCCGACGATGAGCTCAACGCGATTGCCGCCTTCATCGCCGAGACCGGAAAAGAGATACCATGGCACATCAGCAGGTTTCATCCGGATTACAAGTTCGACGCCCATGAACCAACATCCTTAGGCGTTCTCATAAAGGCGAAGGCAATAGGGGAAAAACACGGCCTCCGTTACGTCTACATGGGTAACGTCAATGAAGAATCGGGTACGTATTGTTATAACTGTCATGCCCTTCTCGCAAAGCGGACCTATTTCACCGTCAACGAATCCCACGTGAAGGAAGGGAAATGTGGGTTCTGCGCGGCGCCGGTGGAAGGCCGCTGGTAAGGAGATTACGAGGCATGCAGAAAGATGCGCTGTAGAGCACATGACCGATAGAGGCATACACATTATCACTCATGATAAACTGTGATGCCCGCATTTAAATGGGCTATGACTGTCTGCATCTAAGCAGAACCCAAGGGACGTTGCTTATCTCATTTCCCGAATACAGAGAGGGTCACAGGGATAAGAAAGAAAAGGGAAGATGCGATAACAATCCAAGAGAAAAGGTCTATCCATTTCTCCAATCCCCAAAGATCCTGATCCCAGTTGGTTTCTGTTACCGAGCGTCTGAACCGCTTCGTGAGTCCCATTCGTCGCATACATATACAGTAATCTGCATTTACCTGTCTTTTATAATTCCAGCTTGCGTTCATTCTGATTAGTCCTGTCTAAAGGTGATATTTTCTTATGACTGCCGTGATGATGCCGCTCAGCCGCAGTTCATTCTTTGGCCTGATGGTCGGGTATTTCTGGTTTGCCGCCTCAAGGATAATCTCTTTTCCCTTCCTCACGAAATATTTCATGGTCCACTCCCCATCCACTTCCGCAAGGACGATGTCCCCATTCTTCGGTTCCCTCCCCTTCTCCACAATTACCATGTCGCCGTCCATGATGCCGGCGCCGGTCATCGAATCCCCGCTTACTTTAACAAGGAAGGAAGATTCCGGCCGTGTAATGAGATACTCATCGATGGAAATAATGTCCCGCAGCTCTTCCTCGGCAGGTGATGGATATCCGGCAGCTACGGCTCCGGCCAGGGGGATACCGGAAGCCGGCCTCACGGGCATGAGAAATCCCTTTGCATCCCTCGCGAGGACGCCCTCGGCGCAAAGCTTCTCCATCCAATAGTGGACGACGCTCTTCGACCGGACTCCGAGGAGGTCGAGCATCTCTTTATATGTAGGCATTCTCCTCTTTCCGCTACAGAAGGTCTGGATTTCGCGTTCGACTGTTTTGACATTTCTCTTTTTCTCCATAATTACCATATATAGAACAATCGTTCTATTGTCAAGGAAAAATTTGCATATCCGTCGAACTGGTTATTTGTTATAGTTTTTTTATTGGGAGAATATAAATATGTGCGGCAGATTTGCTTTGGTTTCCGATAGAGCGGCCATCGCGGAAAGATTCGACGTCCGGGACGGCTCTTATGAATTCAAGCCGAACTGGAATATAGCTCCGGGCCAGCTTATCGGTGCCGTTATCCGCCGGGAGGGTAAGAACTCTCTCGCGCCTTTTCTCTGGGGACTCATCCAGTCCTGGGCCAAGGACCCTTCCATAGGGCATAAGCTTATCAATGCGAGGGCCGAGACCATCGACATAAGACCGAGCTTCAGGAGCGCTTTTTCAAAACGACGGTGCCTCATCGTTGCCGACGGTTTCTATGAATGGAAAAAAGTTGGCGCAAAGAAGACCCCGTTATACTTCCGCTTGAACTCGAAAGAGCCTTTCGGTCTTGCCGGTCTGTATGAAACGTGGACGTCACCGGACAAAAAGGAGATCAGATCCTGCACAATCATCACTACAAAAGCGAATAAATTGATAGCGCCCATCCATGACCGGATGCCCGCAATCGTGCCCAAGAAAGAGGAACATATCTGGATCAGCGACAGCATGGAAGACAGAGCCATCCTGCTCTCAATCTTAAAGCCATACCCGGCAGAGGAGATGGATTATGAGATCGGCATTGGACCAGGGTTTGCTCAGGTTGGTTAAGGAAGGGCTTTAAACCGTGAGGAAGACAAAAGGCTCAGGAATATTATCGTCCCTCTTCATCAGGGGGGCATGTTCTGCGAGGTCCAGTACAGGCTTATTTCAGCGGCCATACTGACGAAGCGCTCATACTCAAAAGGCTTTACTATGAAGCTGTTTGCACCGAGCCTGTAGCTCTCCACCCTGTCTCTTTCTTCAGTGGATGCCGTAAAAACTACGACCGGTATCATCTTCGTTTCCTCAGTGGATCTGATTTTCCGGAGAACCTCAAACCCGCTAACCTTGGGCAGTCTCAGATCAAGGACGATCACCTTGGGAAGTTCATATGAATCACGAGGGTTAATCGCACCGGCCGGGAAGAGATAATCCAGGACTTCCCCACCGTCTCTAAAGACCTTCAGCCTATGGCTGAAGTCATGCATCTTCAGGGCATCGAGGATAAACTCCACACTGTACCTGTCGTCGTCTACAAGCAGTATATCGGGCATATCGTCAGCCAAGATTTTACCTCTTCACATGGAATCCTGCTACAGTGGGCGCGTCCATTCATCTTCCTCTTATTCCGGGCGCCTTTGCATAATCTATTGTAGAATGCCCCGCCTTACCGCTGTTTAAGAACGAACTTGATTATTTTTCTTTTTATCGCAAGATCATGAAAACATCCATTGGTCATTTTCTGATTTTCCTGTTCTAAATTCCTTAACGAAGTAAGGGTGAGATGTCGGACGCGGCGCCTCAAACGATTATTACGAGACTGCCGTGCATCTGATTATTGATGGGCTCACTTTTGGAAAAAAGAATGAAGGCGCTTGTCTAACCGGATAAGAGGCAGATCGCGTGCTTCGCTGGCATGAAATATGTGGATGTCTATCCTTCCAATAACTCTCTTACGGCGGGCCTCACATAGACATCATGGAAGTCAAAATTCTTCAGGGCCTTCGCGAGCGTCTGGATTTTATCTTTCAGGGGCGCCTTCGCGTTCACAATTATGACGTTTTCTCCCTTCAAACGGCAGAGACCTCCCGCATTCGCCACGTCTTCCTCCGGGATTTTTTCATAGCGTACAGAAACGCCGAGCATATATGCCAGTCCTTCAAGTTGACTCAAGGCAGTGTGATCGTCCATAGAGTTCCTCATCGGCAAGCTGGCGCATTTGCTTCTTAATAGCATTTCCGGCCTATCTTCGCCACTTCAGATTACCACATAACGGCCTGGAGAGGCTATTTTTTATGTTTGACTTATTGGGAAAATTTCGCTTTATTGCGGGCGATGCCGTTCAAATTACGAAGTGGAGGTTCGCCATGAAAGATTCCTTGCAGCCCGGTATGACTGTGGAGTTCAAGTACAAAGTTCCGGAAAACAAGACCGTACCTTTTATTTATCCAGAATTCACTGAGGGGCATGTCATGCCCAAGGTTTTTGCGACAGGTTTTCTTCTGGCGCTATTTGAATTTTCCTGTATCAAGGCCACGAACCCCCATCTTGACTGGCCCAATGAGCAGAGCGTTGGTATCGGCATAAATATGACCCATACAGCGGCCACTCCGGCGGGGATGACAGTCACGGTGAAAGGGCAACTGGAAAAGATGGAAGGACGTAAACTGACTTTCTTCATGGAAGCATACGACGACGTGGAAAAGATATCCGAGGCGACCCACGAGAGGTTTGTCATAAACGCGGAAAAATTCAATGCCGCCCTGGATAAGAAAAAAGCCAAGATGTAAATCACGGGCTTGCGAAAAAAGACAAAAGGATTTCGGAAGGTCGGACAGTATTGGCGACTAAAGAACATCTTTCTAATAATTGACCCGGAAGGGCTTGTTGCAGATCAAGACGCTGCACCAGGTCATTCAAGGGTATTTCTTTCTTTATCTTTATCAAGATGCCGGGAGATCAAACTATGAACTGGGTTAAGGACATCATTAATGAACATGAAAAAAAAGAAGCGGAGGAAACGAAATCTAAAGAAGAAGCTGACGAAATAAGGAAAAGAGAGAAAGAAGAATCAAGCAAAGAATGGGAAAAATTTGTGGAAGATATAATTCATCCGGTATTGGCACAAGTTGCAACTGTCCTGAAGGACAAATCTTATGAGTGCACTATCCAAAAAGTTCCCTATACAGATGGCCGTACTGGAACAACGGTCACAAAGGAAATTAAATTAACAACGGACATCGAAAAAAGAACTCCCGGCATTTCCCCCAGTAAGGCATCAATAGCTTTTTCGTCTGACGCCGGTTCAATTTCAATAACATTGGAACCCGTGAAACTATTCAGGGTGAGCACCCAGGCAAAGATGAGCCTGTCTGATAATCAGGATGTAGTGGTAACGATAATGACAGACTTTCTAAAAAAAGTGTATCCGGAATAATTAATATAAATAAAAAAGGGGCTTCCGTTTATAGGAACGGTTAACCCCTTTATTTGCTTTGGTGCCGGAGCCCGGAATCGAACCGGGATGCCCTTGCGAGCGGGGGATTTTGAGGCCAAAATGTCTAAAATAACAGTAACTTATCAAACCCTTGATAACTGGTTTGGTTTCCCGCAACTGTTTAAAATTTGAATGAAAAATTGAATTCTATTTGTTCTATCTATTTTCACCGTTTCTCGCCGTTTGCAGTCTGGCCTATCACAAATATAGCACATGGAGCACCAGACTATTGAGGTGTTTATCTCAACGATCCACATTTCTCTTTCATTCTTCTCTGCAAGAGATTTTCCCGTTCCTTCCTGCTTAAGACAGGATTTCATTCTTTCCAATTCTCTCTCATTTATCGATTACGGGATAAAACATACAATATCTTGGCAGCAGATTTTCCACTTGTGAAGAATACGTATAGCTTCCTCACACATCTGTTTTTCCTATTTATAATAGATTTCTTTTGCAAATCGTGATAATCAAGTGCACGTCTCGTCTTAAACAATAGCGATTATATTCCTGAACCATTCAACCTTACATGAGAACAATATGGGCTGATTTCAAAAACCTCGTTTCTCTATAATTAAGAGATCGGGTTTTTTTGTGGAGCTGAGTCTCGTGCCAAATACATTGCTGGTTATTAGGGACAGTTGTCCCTGTTATGTGCGCGATGAGGACAAGCCGGTCCCGGCGGAGGCGTGAGTCACGAGTGGAGTCAATGTCAGATCAGCCATAAACCTTTATGAACCCGACTTACACCGAACGACAAGGCCAGTTCCTGGCCTACATCCAGCAATACAGCATCGTGAACGGTTGCGCTCCGGCTGAAGCAGACATGCAGCGGTTTTTTCAGATCACGCCGCCGAGCGTGCATTCGATGGTGCTCACGCTGGAACGGCGGGGCTTCATTCAGCGCGTTCCTGGGCAGGCGCGCAGCATTACCCTGATCGTTTCGCCCGAATCATTGCCCCCCTTGAAACGCGTCCAACCTGGACCATACAAACCATGACAAACGCAACCAAAAAGCCTGGCGGTTGGAGCACCGTCCGCCAACACCTCACCGCATGGGACAAGCCGGCGCTGCTCGCACTATTGAAAGACCTGTACGAAGTTGCCGGGGTGAACCGCGACTTTATCCATGCTCGCAGTAAGACCGGAGATGGCGGTGGAGATGTCCTGGAAAAGTATCGGGGCAAGATCGTGGAGCAGTTCTTTCCCGCACGAGGCGATGGCAAGCTGAAGCTGGGAGAGGCGCGCAAGGCCATCCGCGACTACCGCAAGGCCACGGGCAACCTCCCCGGCACGGTGGAACTGCTGATGACCTATGTGGAGAACGGTACGAGATTCACCCACGAGTATGGGGACATTGACGAGCGGTTCTACAACAGCGTGGAGTCGGCGCTGGACGAACTGGCCGTCCTGTTGCGCGGCAAGGCGCGGGAGATATATCCACAGTTCCGCGACCGGTTGGCGAGAGTGGAGCAGATGTCCGATGGCATCGGCTGGGGATTTCACGATTTCGTCGGTGATGTCGTCGGGCAACTGGAGGAGGAACTCGGCGGTCGGTGACTGGCACTGCGGCATATTTACCGCTCCCCGTGTGAGACCACACTGTGATGGGGTCAAGTCTTTGCTTGGCTCATTAGCGATGTCAGATACCACAATTCGTACAGTGTTGTTGGGAACAGAAAGGAAGGTCATGTCGTCCGGTGATGCACAGCGAGCTTGGTTTCCTGAGATGCTCGACGAGCTCCAGCGGTTCTGGAATCCAGATGTTTCATGGGATCAATTCGCTGATTTCTGTTCACGCATGACCGCTCTCCGCAAGGAAATCCGGCAGGCCCGGGGAATTAAACCTCCCGTGATGACGTGTCGAGAATGTGGGGCAAGCGGCAGGGCAGAGCTTACTGATATCTCTATCCGATCCACATTATTTGCTCTTCGGAAGATTGGAACCATCTCGGACGAGAAAATGAAAGAACTCGATCGGGAGTGGAAGAAGTACCGGAATAACAACGCCCTGGACGCATACGGAAAAAATGAGCTTTGATAAAACAACGGAATTACCCGACTTCCTTATGAACAAATCATGGATTGTATATCTCCTCTGTTGTTCCGATGGGAAAATTTACACTGGTGTTACGAATGATTTAGAGAAGAGACTAGAAGCCCACAATAAAGGAAATGCTTCAAAGTTTACCCGTGCGAGATTGCCCGTAACGCTGTTGGCCACAAGTCGAGTGATTGAAAAAGAAGATGCTTTTCGGTTGGAATACAGGATCAAGCGTCTACCCAGAGAGAAGAAACTGAAGGCCATAAAAGATGGGTAGGCGGAAAATAGGCTCGTGCAAAGATTATTGAAAGATTTATTCTTGCACAAGGTACGTAATAATCATACGATCACATGACAGTGGCTATCTTCTTCTCAAGGTATTCAGTGATCAGAAAGAACACTTCATCGATATCTTTTGATGGTGGGAAAGAATCCCTTATTGATCTCAGATAACCCCTGTCACGAATTATCTGAAACGTCGGCTTGAAATTGATATCATAAACTGTGAGGCCATCAAACTGTCAACGCTGAATAGGCCTGCCATAGCTATAGGAAAGCGCTTGCGGATGCATATTGCTAAGGATATGCACCCTCAGCATATATAGCCCTCAACCTTTCAGCAATCTGTCCTTCAGTAACGTATATCTCTTCTCCGTCTTGTTATTCTTCACGGCAATCGCCATCGCCTTCTTCGTTCCCACAATCACGACGAGTTTCTTTCC
>PLMX01000118.1 GCA_003142635.1 Syntrophaceae bacterium
CTTCCGTCGAAAACGTATTCAGTAACTGGCATACCGGAAATGATACTTTACGAAGACTATGCGCAATAGAATATGACGCCGTGTTTAGATTCGCGCACCTCCCGATAATCATTTGACCTGCCGCATAATATTCTTCGCATACAGAAGGAAAAAGTGTAAAAGCATCTCGGCCGGGGACAGCTTGTGTGACGAACATGTTTCCACGGACAAACCTTGAGGAATGTATGAGAGTGAAGAATTAGAATGATGGACTGGTTATTACATCTTCCCGCGTATTGTAAGGTGGGCGTGTCCTTCCTGGGGATACTGCTCCTTAACTCGTCGGGTGTGCCGCTGGGTCTCGCTATCCTTCTTTTCTCTATTCTTCTGCCCTTGTGGGCAGGCACCGGCATGGGCGGCATTTACTACCAGATCGCAAGCTTCGGCGAGCCGCAGAATTATATACTGCCTGTCATCATTCTCCTCCTTTTGTTCTTTACCGAATCCTTGAGCAAAACGGGACGGATGGACCGCACGATCGCGGCACTCAAAGAATGGCTGAAAAGCAAACATCTCATCCTGGCAGGACTCCCCGCGTTGGTGGGACTCCTTCCCATGCCCGCAGGCGCACTATTCTCCGCGCCTTTTGTAGCCGCTGTCGATGAAAGAGGGGAACTCGAATTATCTCACAAGGTGGCAATCAATTACTGGTTCCGGCATCTCTGGGAATATTGGTGGCCCCTCTATCCGGGTGTCATCCTGGCAATGCAGTATTCCAAGCTTCCGGCAATCTGGTTTTTTCTCATACAGATGCCATTTACCATCGTCGCAGCGATCAGCGGCTATATATTTATTCTGCGGAGGATTAAGAAAGAAGACGACAAGGGTGTTCGTTACGGAAAGATAGACACCGGTGAAATCCTTTCGGCGATGGGGCCTATCGGACTGCTTGTCATGATATCGCTTGTGGGATCCGCGATTCTTCCCCTCATGGGCATTGAGGGCACGCTGGCAAATTTAATATCCATGCTGGTCGGCCTCATCGCGGCGCTTTGCGCTATTTTCTCCGGCCATGCCGCGGCATTCCGTCCGTCGCTCCGCATGCTGCTGCGCATTGACACCTGGTTTATGATAGCGCTTGTAATAGGAATTCAGACCTTCTCAGCGGCCCTCGTGTGCCCTATCGATGCAACCGGGGCGACATTGATCACCGGGATGCGGGACGACTTTATCCGTACGGGCGTCCCTTTGATCGTCGTCATCATGCTGATTCCCTTCATCTCCGGCATGGTGACGGGAGTTGCATTCGGTTTTGTCGGGGCGAGTTTTCCGATTGTGTTTGCCCTCATCGGAACGGAGCCGTCAACCGGTCTCTTGGCTGCTACTACTGTGTTTGCCTTCTCATTCGGATATATGGGTATGTTGCTTTCCCCCATGCATGCCTGCTTTGTGGTTACCGCTGAATACTTCTGTGTGACTGTATTCGGAGCTTACCGCTACATTATATGGCCGGTAATCAGCATTCTTATCACTTCGATTATCCTGTCAAGCCTGTATTATGTAATATTCTGATGGTGGATAAATCAGTGCCGCCAAGAGACAGGGCCATCTTGTGCCGCTTGATCCATTAGATACTCGGCGTGGGCACATTTGCCCAGGCGGTCGCCTTTTCAACAGCTACAATGTTGACGATTGCACCGGTATCGGTATTCAGATCTATGGCATAGAGCGGCGTCCTCATTGTCCCTAATGAAAACAATGCACTGCCTGACAGATGACGCCCACTGTCATTCTGGACTTCATCGACAATAACCCGCCTGTACGAGCAAGTGTTGCAATCCATAGCCGGATCATTTATTTTAAGGGGGCAGTGATGTCTTCTCGCGATATTCGGATCCACATTACGAATCTTGGCCATGTGAAGGGCAGGTGAAGCCCTCAGATGCTCGAAGGGGTGCAATACCCACTCAACGATCATGGCAACGGTATTATGCTGCTTGTAAAGATGAAATTCCCCTCCGGTATTTGCAATCATACCCTGCATGATGTAGTCCGCAGGCATTAAATATGCGAGGTAATCCTTGTCAGCGGATAATATTATCTTGCCGTCTTTCTCTCCATTAACAATGGTTTGAAGTGCATTCGCATCCCTGCCAATATCTTCCGGCAAAAGAGATACAATGGTGATGTTTGCATTTGATGCAAAGGGAAGAGAATGTAAGGTTATGGTCCTTAAGATGAAACCAGACCCGATAACTATTATGACAATCATCATGGAGACAACGGCGAACCTGAGCGAAGTTTGGGGAATAACATGATTCATAAAAGAGAAGTATCTCTCAACCGCTTTAGGAAGAAACATCCCTATATTGGCCATATATTTTTCATAAGACTCTCCATAAAGGTTTAACATCCTTTTCTCTTCGTCTTTTGCCAGAAAATAATAAAGAACAAACATAATTGAAAGGCTTGCGAGTACGATAAATCGGGGCCAAAGGATCGCCATGCCGATACCCCATATGCCAAGTGCGAGATATTGAGGATGCCGGATATATCTGTAGAGCCCTTTATCTGCTATGCCCCACTTGAATAGTTTTCCCAGATAGACCTGTAAGGCACATACTATAAATGCAACAGCACCTATGATAAAGAATGCCGAACCGGCAATACGAATGGTCTTGAGAAAAAGCGTCGGAGGCAAGATCATGTGGGGCAGAAAGAAAGCGGTAAGCCATCTTGTTGCGGGAAACTGTCCAAGCCAATCGAATATCGGATTGAAAACGGAATAGAAGAAAAAAGCGAATGGGCTTATCATGATCATGATTTCAAAGGCCACGATGACAAACACGATGATGCTGGCAAAGGCCGTTAACTTCGTTATCTTCTCTTTTAGATTCTTCAAAAACATCTCATTTCCTCCTAATGATTACTTCACATTCCATTATTATGTAATTGAACATGAGACTGTCACGTTTCTTTTTTTACATTTTGACATTAGATGGCCCATGTTTATCCGTAAACGTAAACTGCGATTGTGTATTTAATTTCCCCAATAAGTCAGCTTCATATTTCTCGGTATAGAGGGAGTGAAATGCGTTCATGACGACAAATGGCGGATAGAGAACGATGATCATCTGGAAAATATACTGAACTGCCAATAAGCGTTCGTGACTTTCAAACAGGCTGAACATACCGTAAAAGCCGAATACGATTGGCAGCAGGATGCCAATATACTTTCCTATCATTCTGACTTCCCCCGTCTTTCTGTTGCAATACCGAATTCCAAGATCATCCAACGTCCAGAGAAAAGAAAGCAGCAATGACGTTGTCATGGCGATGGCCGTGATGCTCAAAAAGCGTGCTGGATTAAATTGACCGGATGGAAGGATGGCTGCGGCGGTAATTGTATTCCCGGTGTAGATTTGTAAAACCGTGATAAACTTTGCCGCAATCAACATTGCCAGCCCAATGCACTGTAGCGGCCTTATCAACCAGCTATGCCAGCGGTTGAACTCATAGTTTCTCTCCCCGGGAATCTGGATTAAGCGATAATTCCCCCGGTTCAGAAGATACTGCATGAACACACTAATATAAGGAAGAAAGAGAATGGGAAGAGTTAAGATAATGGTCAGACGAAAAAACCGAAGAAGAATTTTCCAAAACGATTCCACGCCGGTGACGAAGACAAATTTTGTGAAAAATGCGGAGACGAACAGGGTCAAAAGAAGAACAACCACAGCCGGCCAAATCAATCGGATGCCGTTTGACAATGCCTTTTGTGATGAAATTATAACATCGGCTAACCTATTATAATTGTCATGGTGCACTATTGATCCTGTGTTCCCTCTCTGTACTTCAAGAAATTTCATAAACTGGTCTTCAAAGTGATAGGTGTTTTGATCATCAGGGAAACCTCCCCACCTTTTTCGACATCGCTTCTTCGATGAGATCGAGAAATTTTTTCTGTTGATCTTTGTTGAGAGCTCCTTTCGCTTCGATGATATGTAGTGCCACCATTCTTTGTATTTCCCCCTGCATTTTGCTTATCTGGAAAATAGTGGTGTCAATAACTTCCCTGTCGGGATGATCTGAACGGAGAAGGCCGACGAGTGCGATCCTCTTATGGATTACCTCCAGTCTCTTTTTGTCGATTTCCTCGTGAAACGATATGGCTTGTTCTTTCAGGCGCTGTGCCTGCTCTGGTTTTAGGGACAGCTCTTCGAAAAGGTATCCCCCTTTCTGCATCATATGTGCATCAGGGGAGATACGGCTTTTGCCCTGTTTGTAATATACATAACCCGCGGTCGTCAGAAGTGAGATATTTAACAGGAGAGAGATCACAAGGATGAACTTAAAAGTGCTATCTTTCATTGCGAACCTCCGTAAAATTGATATAGGCTCCTGCCAGTGAGTCCGGCGGCGCCGGATCGAATGCATCCAGAGAAAAAGACGATTCTATCCCCCGCGCTCTTTCCGGACTGGGGACGTTCATCATTAAGATATTCCCTGAGATGATCCCTACAATTACAATGGCAATCGCAAAACCGACCTCCGCCAATTTTAAAAAGAGGGGAATCCGGACCGGAAAGATACTATGAGACCTTTGAATTTTTCAATTTTTGATTCTGGTTCATTTCCCTACCCGTTTTTTTCAAAAAATTCAGGGCGCTCGTAAAGAAGTTGGCTGATGATGCTGATCAACTTTTCAATTATGGCGACAACGTTAACCTCAAAATGATCGGTTATGGGAGCTGTTTTATGGTCTATCCGCCCGCTGCTCCTCTCCGGGCAGACCTCTCCCTATATTTACACTGTCCCGAGGATTTTCTCTCCCCGGAACAGATTGAAGGCCATTTGCCGGAAGAAAACATCAATGGCATTCTTAGCAATCCTGGTAAAGCGGGCTCGAAAAGCATTGTTGTACAAGTGGCTTAATCCGAAGTACTGTTCCACAATGTAACGCTTTTTAGATATTTGTTTGTTCCGCTCTTTCTCATAATCGGTTAATTTTGTTGACTTTGTGTCTTTCCTCATGATGCCGTCGGCAATGTCATTCAGGTGGAGAAAGCCGCTGTTCGGCTTCCCATAATAGCCTTTATCGGCGTAAACCTTCTTAATAGGCTCATCTGTATGGCAACTGGCAGCAACGCAGTAGGGAAGATAGATACTGTCACTAACCGAGGCCGGGGTCAACTCCGTGGCGAGAACGAAGCCATGGTTGATATCTACCGAGGCATGTTCCTTCAAGCCGTAATGGGGGATTTCATTTTTAATTACCCAGTCGGATTCAAAATCACGAGAGAATTTGGGGGGTTTACCGTTTTTGTCTATCTTGCCCTCCGGGGTCTCTCTTTTCTCTCTTTGTTTCTTGATCTCCTCATTACTGATAGGGTGACTGGCGGACTGAACCAACCGGGCATCAACAGCCAAGCCTTCATTAATACTTAAGCCTTTCTGGGAAAACTGCTGAAGGACTATATTATTGATCATGTTCATGGCCTCTTTGGAGAGGCGGCCCCGAAATCGGGAAAATGTGGAATGATCGGGGGAAGGCATGTTAAAGGAAAGACCAAGGAAAGTCTTGAAAGAAATCCGGTCGTTAATCTGATTTTCCAGCTCCGGATCGGAATTGATCCGGANNAGGAAGGCTTTCAATAACATCACCGGAGGAAAGGCATCGGCCCCTTCGATAGTAGATCCCACTGGATAGTTTTTCAGCAGGACAGCTTCGATTTCTGACCAGTCGATAATTTGATTGATCTTTTCCATCATTTTGAGCGAACGGTTATGTTCCATAGAGGTCATAAGATCGACTTCGGCGAAGGTAAGATTCCGATTCATTTTTTTGTATCCCATAGCTCCTCCAACAAGAAATTTGATGGAGAGAATATGGCAGAAATACGGTGATATGTCAAGCAATATCGTATATTTATTATAATTTTTCTCAAATTCTTGCTGGTTTTTTTGCTGGATCATCCCCCAGAATAAGTTGGGAGGTGTCCGCTGGTTAATGGTCCCAAGACCTTCATTTGAGGAAGGTCCTGGGTAGGGAAATTTAGGCGGTAGTTATGCAAAGGTCTCACTATATGATTTCCTTTCCGTCCTCAGTTCTGCCATAACCTTTTTGGAAAAGCCCTGGGGAGCTTTGTGTTGCCCGGCTGCAGTGAAAAGGTCGTGGACTGCCAGCATTTCATGATGAAGCTTCCTGCAGTCACCGCAATCTTGGATATGACGTGTGAGCGATTCTTTTTCCGCCGGTCTGAGCTCACCGTCAATAAGAGCGGACATCATTTTTCTCGCACTTCTGCATTTCATTTTCCTTCTCCATAGTGTTAAACGTTTCTCAAGGTGTTTTTGTTCCGTCAAAAAATGATTCCTTCAGATTTTCTTTATGAGTATCTCCCGCAGCATTTCCCTCGCACGCGAGATCCTGGACTTTACCGTTCCGATCGAACTATTCAATACCTCTGCAATCTCCTCATAGGTGAGCTCTTCAATTTCTCTCAGGACAATTACGGCACGCAACTTTTCCGGCATTTGTGCGAGGGCAAATTCAATGGATTTTCTTGTCTCTTTTAATTCGTGAAGCCTTTCAGGGGTCGTGTCGAATAATGATTGATCAGATGGAGAGGTTATTCCACCTGACAGGGACTGAAGGAAAGAAGATGCTGAAAAAGATTTTCTCCTGTAATCATGACAGGTGTTTATGCCTATTCGGTATAGCCACGTATAGAAGGATGCCTCGGGTTTGAAGTCTTTCAGATTCCGGTAAGCTTTGAAGAATACATCCTGTGCTGCATCCTCTGCATCGTGGATGTTCCTGAGCATATAACGGCAAAGTGTATATATCTTGTCTTGATATTTCAGGACAAGTTCTTCAAACGCAGACACTTCACCACTATTAAAGCGGGAGATTAAATCTGTATCGTCAGTTTTATTCATAAGTCGTGATATAAATCCAAAGCATTTCATTCCCTTCTATCGAGGATACTGTCAATCGTCTATTTTATTTTCACATGCCGGAATGAATATAGTCAAAGACAGACTGACACTAAATCTTTAACCAGTGTTACAAGTATTGTAACATCATGGCTTTTCTGCTACAAGTCACTGTAACACTTGATAATTATAAAACTGGGGTATCTACTTTACTCAACCAACCACTATATGTAGTATTCTGGCATGGAAGAAGATTACCCTAGATCGTCGGTTTACCACTATATCTTGGGGGGGGTTGAGCCAAGTAGATACCCCAGTTATAAAATTATCTCTATTTTCTGCCTTTGTGATCTCAATATGGTTGGATACCAAGTATCCAGTTATGGTATCCAGCTGGATAATAAATATGCGGGATTTTTCAATTTGAAATTATTATTAATTTGAACTATCTCTACTGATAGCAGCGCATAGACGAAAAGCAGGTATCTCTTGAATAGTAATCCTACAGCGAAGAACCTCTTCTTATCCTTTCTCAGACTGGGCCTGACTGCCTTTGGCGGCCCGGCGATGGTGGCGCATATCAGAGAACTCTCCACCAGCCGCCATCAATGGCTAAATGAGACGGATTTCAAGAACGGTCTGGCGCTCTGCCAATCCATACCCGGCGCAACCGCCATGCAGACCGCCGCATATGTGGGTCTCAGGGTTCGTGGAATCTCCGGGGCGTTTGCCGCTTATCTGGGTTTTGGATTGCCCGCCTTTATCCTGATGCTGATTCTCTCCGTCATCTATGCACGTTTCGGCGACCTTCCCAGATTCATCTCTCTTTTTAGCGGTCTGCAGGTAATAGTAGTCGCCATAATTCTTTCTTCCGTCTATTCATTTGGCAGGAACATCGCAAACAATTACAGAAGCATTATCATTGCCCTCCTCTCCGCTTTTGTTTTCTGGGCCGGCATAAGCCCTTTTATTGCCATTGTCGGGGCCGGCGTTGCGGGGATGGCCTTCTCCCGGGCCTCCGTATCAGAAGGAGCGGTTGATTCCGATATGAGAAGAACGGCAACTGCGAAACAAGTCACCATAAGTCTTATCTCATTCCTCTTTTACTTTGCAGCGCTTTATTTTCTGAATAATAAACTCTTTGCCCTGGGAGTGGTGATGCTCAAGATAGACATCTTTGCCTTTGGCGGAGGCTTTGCATCTCTCCCGCTCATGCTTCACGAGGTGGTTATGGGCAGAGGCTGGCTGGACAGCAAGACATTCATGGATGGGATAGCATTGGGTCAGGTGACTCCCGGCCCCATTGTGATCACGGCAACATTTGTCGGATATCTGGTGTACGGCATCTCCGGCGCTGTTGTCGCGACCATCGCTATATTTACACCTTCCTTCTTCATTCTCATTTTTGTAGCGCCATTTTTTGATCGGTTGAAGAATTCGGTATATTTTGTGAGGGCTATTGACGGGGTCTTTGCCTCCTTCGTCGGATTACTCTTATTTGTCTGCTTTAAGTTTGCGACAACTGTTCCGTGGGATATTGCGAGGGTTCTCCTGGGGCTTGCGGCGTTGGCCGCGTTAATCCGCAAGGTCGACATCCTCTACATAGTGCTTGCAGGCGCCGTTATTTCCGTGTTCATATTATAGTGATGGGAGCAATAGAAGGCCCGTCTTTGCTCAAACGAATCAATTTGAGGAGTTAAGGAGATGAGTCGTGCATTAGAAGGTATCAGGGTAGTTGATCTCAGCCACGTCCTGGCAGCGCCGATAGCGACAATGTTCCTGGCCGACCTTGGTGCTGATGTCATTCATATCGAACCACCGCGCGGAGACGATGCGAGAGAGTTCGGGCCTTTTGCAGGCGAGGCCGGCAAAAACCGGAGCGGTTATTTCATCAGTCTCAATCGCAACAAGAAGAGCATGGTCCTCGATTTGAGAAAGGAAGCGGGGAAAAAGATACTCAGACAATTGATTGAGGTATCCGACGTTCTCATAGAAAACTACAGACCCACCACGATGAGAAAACTCGGCTTCAGCTGGGAAGAGATCCAAAAGATCAACCCCCGCATCGTTTACGCCTCCATCTCCGGTTTCGGCCAGCATTCTCTTCCCGGATATGACAGCAGACCGTCTTACGATATGGTGGCCCAGGGTTACAGCGGTCTGATGAGCATAACGGGGCCGGAAGGAGGACAACCCTGCAGGGTCGGCTCCTCGGTGGGCGACATATTTTCCGGACACCAGGCTGCAATTGGAATTCTGGCCGCTCTAATCTACCGGGAGAAATCCGGAAAAGGGCAGCACTATGACGGCGCCATGGTCGACGGCCTGTTTGCCGTCCTGGAAAACGCCGTCGTCCGCCATACGATAAGCGGAGAAATACCAGGGCCTCTCGGAAGCAGGCACCCTTCCATCACCCCGTTCCAGAGCTTTAAGACAAAGGACTCGTGGATCATAGCCGCGATAGGAAACGATGTCCTCTGGACTAGATTCTGTAAGGTGATCGACCGGGAAGACCTGACAGCGGATCCGCGGTTTAAGACTAATCCCCTCAGGACCAAACATGTGAAGGAGCTCATCTCTATTATTTCAGAAGAGATCGCCAAGAAAACAACGAAAGAGTGGTCGGTACTCTTTGAAAAGGCTGATCTGCCATATTCGCCCGTCAACAGCATCAAAGAAATCTGCGCGGATCCGCATATCAGATACAGGAATATGCTCGTGGAAATAAACCAGCCTGAAGTGGGAAAGATGACGATTACGGGCTCACCGATTCATCTATCAGAAACACCGGGAGAGGTATATGCGCCCGCCCCGCGTCTCGGAGAGCACACAGAAGAAATCCTGAGAGACATCCTGAATTATTCGCAGATCGAAATTGATCAACTGAAGCAGGAGGGCATCATAAGCGGAGAAACTTAACTCCTGCCGTCTCGATCATGACATCAGGGGACATGCGGATAATATGCGCCTGTCCTCGGATTAATGAATCCTTGACCGCTGGGCGGATAGTATTCGCCTGTTCTGGGATTGACGGCCCCCTTGCCTGAAGGCGGATAATATTCACCCGTTCTTGGATTCATGGTTCCTTGATTCTCCGATGCAGAAGGCACCGGCACGGGTGCCGACGGATACTTCCCGATTTGCTGCGGCGAAGATGGAAGTTCTTGAAGGGTTCCTTGCGGCGTCAACTCTTCTGCATACTTTTTCTGTTGTGCATTTCCCTCGTCAGCGTACGTCATAGGGAAGATCAAGAATATACCTAATGCAACAAGACTCAAGATCATCAAGAGAAGGCGGCATCGCAAATTAATCAGTCTCACAATATTGATCTCCGGCCGTTATAACGCTCGGTATCGTAACATTTTGCCACATCGACAAGCTTTAATTTGTTGATTATCCCCTTGAGCGGAACGCTTCTGATCTCACCCCCCATAAGGCTCACCATGCGCCCGTAATCTTCATTGACAATCATGTCAGCTGCGGCTATTCCAAACCACCTAGCCATCAGCCGATCACGAGCTGATGGTGTTCCTCCCCGCTGCAGGTGGCTCAAAATGAGCGGTCGTGTTTCGAAGCCGGTCCTCTTTTCAATTTCAAGCGCGATAGAGTTCGCTATGCCCCCCAGTGTAGGATGTCCGAATTCATCGACCTTGGTGTCTCTCAGAAATTCCTGCTTCCCTGCGGGTTTGGCCCCTTCAGAGACCACAATAATTGAATATCTTATTTCCCGTCCCTCGCGTTCACGCAGAAGGTCACACACCACGTCCATATCGAAGGGGTATTCAGGTATCAAAATTATATAGGCGCCGCTGCACTCGCCTCCGTGAAGTGCAAGCCATCCCGCATGACGTCCCATCGTTTCGACAACAAAGTTCCGGCTATGAGAACCGGCAGTAGTCCTCAACCGGTCAATTTCCTCCGTGATCACGTTAATAGCCGTATCAAACCCGAGCGAATAATCGGTGCCCGTAAGGTCATTGTCAATAGTCTTCGGGATGCCCACGGTCTTGATGCCTAACGTATGTAATTTATAGGCAACGCCCAGGGTATCTTCTCCACCGAGCACGACAAGAACATCGATCCCGAGCTTTTTAATGTTAGCTATTAATTTTTCAGAACGGTCATTCTTCGGATTAAACGGATTTGTCCGCGACGTCCCCAGGTATGTTCCGCCCTGGCGATCCCATGTTCGCACGACCTCTTCATCCAGATGTCGGAGGTAGCGGTCACAACTTCTCGGATCGCCCGGATCAACCTCTACCAATCCTTTCCAGCCTTCGACAACACCTGTAATCTCAAAGGACACGGGACGTTTCGCGGCGAGTCTTGGATCAAGAGCGGTTTTTGTTACCCACTTGATGGCGCCGTTCAGGCCGGGGCAATCCCCTCCGCCCGTTAAAACAGCAATCTTCAGTTTCATAATCTCTCCATTCATATTATATGCTTGCTTAAAATAACGGCACGCTTAGAATAATGCAGCATAGCGCTGCTTACAACAATAATGGTTGACTGTACGTAAAATTGTAGCTCAAACTACTATTTTTTACAACCATTCCTGCTGACGTTGGATGAGGGGCAATTTTCGGAGATATGAAGACTTGTGGTCAAATAAACCAATTGCGTCATCGACGAAATGCCTGCCGGATGATGGCTACGTGAAATGGAAAGATGGCAGTTTCGGTGTGGTTGCCTTCTCAATTCTCCAAGCAGAACTTTCCGAAGCCTGCCGGAGGAGGGAGGGGGTATTTGCCTGTGTAGCAGGCAAGACAGAAGCTGTCGGTATCCATGCCGGTCGCTTCTACCATGCCTTCTAAAGATAGATAGTGCAGGCCATCCAATCCTATGAACTCGGCAATAGCCTGAACGTATCCCTTCTGCGCGGCAATTAGTTCACCCTTGGAAGAAAAATCGATCCCGTATGGACACGGATATTTCGTCGGCGGACAACTGACGGCCATATAAATTTCTTTCACACCGCTCTCGCGCAGATTGCGGATACGGTTGCGGCTGGTCGTTCCCCTGATTATGGAATCCTCGACAATCAGGACCCGTTTGCCGGCAAGCAAGGGGCGCACAGGGTTCAGCTTCACACGCACACTGAAGTCTCGCATCGGCTGACTCGGCTGTATGAAGGTGCGTCCCACATAATGGTTGCGGATCATACCCATCTCAAAGGGGATGTGGCTCTCTTCCGCATAGCCCAATGCGGCATAGGTGCCTGAATCGGGAAATGGCATCACAATATCCACATCCGGCCTGTATTCCTTTGCCATGCTGTGTCCGAGCCGCTTCCGGCACATGTACACGTTTTGGCCGAATATCTGGCTGTCCGGCCGCGCGAAATAAATGAGCTCGAAGATGCAATGTGCAGGCTTCACCTTCAGAAACGGTTTCAGGCTCTTCAGTCCTGTGTGATCGATAATTACTATCTCGCCGGGTTCCACATCACGTACGTACTTAGCGCTCAACAGATCAAATGCGCAGGTCTCGGAAGCGACCACCCACCCGCCGTTGAGTTGTC
Organism: Syntrophaceae bacterium; assembly: GCA_003142635.1. Taxonomy (GTDB): domain Bacteria; phylum Desulfobacterota; class Syntrophia; order Syntrophales; family UBA2185; genus Fen-1135. The sequence continues at coordinate 12,440 of PLMX01000118.1, forward strand.
CCAGGGAAAGAGGACGAAAACCACGGGGGTCACGCGCGGCAACTACCTTGTCTTTTGTCAGCATTACGATGCTGTAAGAACCCTCAAGATGTGCAAGTGCCCTCGTAAGGGCGTCTTCGAATCCGTCTTTCAAATAATGGGCCATCAGGTGGAAGATTACTTCGCTATCCATTGTGGACTGAAAGATAGAGCCCTTCTCTTCAAGTTCAGCCCTTAATGCGTGGGCATTGATAAGGTTGCCATTGTGGCCGAGGGCATAATGCTCGCCGGCGTGATGCACAAGGAAGGGCTGGGCATTGGAGATAATGGAAGAGCCCGTAGTCGAATAACGGACGTGCCCGATGGCTAAGTGACCAGGCAACTTCGAGAAGATATCCTCGTGAAACACCTCAGACGCCAGTCCCATGCCCTTGTGCCCATAGACATGACAGCCATCCGCTGTGTTGATGCCCGCACTCTCCTGCCCCCGATGCTGGAGGGCAAAGAGCCCGAAGAATGTAACGCGCGCCGCCTCTTCATTTCCGTAGACGGCAAAGACGCCGCATTCTTCTTTCGGCTTACTTTCCGGTATCAGATATTGAGACATCTAAAGCGACCTCGATTTACCCGTGATGCTTCGTAAAAATTTGAAGGGACTATCTAACACCATTATTCTCTTTTTGCAAGCTATGCAATATGCGGCCGTGTGCGTCTGCTCATGGCAACCGCTCAACTGTATATACGAACTCTTCGCAAAGCTCTATGGCTGCCACTCAAATCTTAGCTTTTCTCTCGCGTGAGAGCTTCGCGTTTCTGTGATAATCCTGAAGAGGGGAAACCTCCCAGTTCTCCTTCTTCAATGCCNNGTATTGATGACCACCTGAATATCGCCATTCTTGATGCGATCCACAACATGGGGGCGGCCTTCGCTGAGCTTGAAAATAGTTTCCGTCTTTATGCCATTCCTTTCGAGATGGGCCGCAGTGCCGTGGGTGGCCATTATATGGAATCCCATATTTTGAAATGCACGGGCGACGGGCACGATTTTATCCTTGTGAATGTCATTTACGCTGATAAATACTCCTCCATCGAGGGGTAGACTGAATCCTGCAGCCATCTGTGCTTTGGCAAAGGCCATTCCAAAAGAACGGTCGATTCCCATCACTTCACCGGTGGACTTCATTTCCGGACCAAGGAGGACATCCACATTCGGAAACCTGTTGAAGGGGAATACGGCCTCTTTTACAGAGATATGTTCCGGCCATATGGTTTCCGTAAATCCCAAATCTTTTAATGACCGCCCCAGCATTATCTTTGTTGCCAGCTTGGCGAGAGGCACGCCGATAGCCTTACTGACAAATGGAACGGTCCGGGATGCCCGCGGATTAACCTCCAGAACGTAAAGGACGCCGTCTTTTACGGCATACTGAATGTTCATGAGGCCGACGACTCCCAGCTCCCGGGCGATAAGCTTTGTCTGTTTTTCAATTGACTCCAGAAGTTCCTGAGAAAACGTGATGGGTGGAAGCACGCAGGCGCTGTCTCCGGAATGGATGCCGGCTTCTTCAATATGTTCCATTATCCCACCGATAACGGTATCCGTGCCGTCGCTTATTGCATCCACATCTACTTCAATCGCATCCTGGAGGAATTTGTCAATCAGTATGGGGTGATCAGGAGAAGCGGCAATGGCCCTTTCCATGAACTGGCTCAAGGTTTCCTCATCGTACACAATCTCCATGGATCGTCCCCCCAAGACATAGGAAGGTCTGACCAGAACGGGGAATCCGATCCTCCGGGCTGCCTTGAGCGCGCCCTTGATGTCCGTTGCCGTATCGTTATCCGGCTGCCTGAGGTCCAAGCGATTAACAATGTCCTGGAAACGCTTCCTGTCTTCGGCGCGGTCTATCGCGTCGGGAGATGTNNGTGTCGTAATCGGTACTCACTGTTTCCGGGTTGGAATTCACCATGATGCTCTCATAACCTTCTTCACGCAGGGCAAAGGACGCATGTACGCAGCAGTAATCAAACTCGATGCCCTGGCCGATGCGGTTCGGGCCTCCCCCGAGGATGACAACCTTCTGTTTCGATGACGACCGAGCTTCGTCTTCGATCTCGTAGGTGGAGTAATAGTACGGGGTATAGGCTTCGAACTCAGCCGCGCAAGTATCAACGAGTTTGAAGACGGGCAGGATATTTTCACGAAACCGCTCTTCGCGGATCTTCGCTTCGGGTTTTCCCCAGAGTTCGCCGAGATATCTGTCGGAAAAACCCATCCGTTTGGCTTCCCGCAATACCGCGGCTGAAGGCGCCGTTGTCTCAAGAATTTTTTCCGCCTCGACAATATCCTCTATCTGGTGCAGGAACCAGGGGTCGATCCATGTCAGACGGGAGATTTCTTCTACGGTCATCCCGTGACGAAGGGCGGCAGCAATGTAGAAGAGCCGCAGGGAGTTTGGCGTCCTTAATTTAGAAGACAGGAACTCCTCTGCATTGCCGATATCGGCAGGCAAGGAAATGTTCATGCTGTATCGGCCTATTTCGAGGGAACGTATCGCCTTCTGGAGGGCCTCCTTAAAGGTACGGCCGATGGACATGGTCTCTCCCACGGATTTCATGGACGTCGTCAATACATCTTCCGTCTCAGGAAATTTTTCAAAAGTCCAGCGGGGGATTTTCACAACACAGTAGTCGATGGTCGGCTCGAAGGAAGCCATCGTCTCCCTGGTGATGTCATTGGGGATCTCGTCGAGGGTATAACCGACGGCAAGCTTCGCCGCAATTTTTGCAATGGGAAAACCTGTTGCCTTGGACGCGAGGGCGGAGGACCGCGACACGCGCGGGTTCATCTCGATGACAACCATCTCGCCGTTTCGAGGGTTTATCGCGAACTGCACGTTCGATCCGCCCGTCGTTACGCCTATCTCCCTCATTATGGCAATGGCCGCATCCCGCATCCGCTGATACTCCACATCGGTCAGGGTCTGGGCGGGCGCAACTGTAATCGACTCCCCGGTGTGAATTCCCATGGGATCAAAATTTTCTATGGAACAGATGATCACGACATTATCCGCCCTGTCGCGCATCACTTCCAGTTCGAATTCTTTCCAGCCGAGAACGGATTCTTCGAGCATGATTTCATGGATCATACTGGCGTCCAGTCCGGTCTTGGCGAGTTCCGCCAGTTCCTCCCTGTTGTAGACGACACCGCTGCCTGTACCACCTAAGGTAAAAGACGGGCGAATAATGAGAGGGAATCCGATGATTGCCGCCACGGCAAAGACTTCCTCCATCGTTTTGGCGAACCCGCTCTTGGGTACACGGAGTCCTATCCGCTCCATCGCATTGCGGAATTTCTCCCGATCCTCCGCCTTCTGGATAACCTCGAGAGACGCGCCGATCATTTCCACGCCGTAGCGCTCGAGCACACCGCTCTCGGCAACGGCTACAGCGGTATTCAGTCCTGTCTGGCCACCTAAGGTAGGAAGGAGGGCATCGGGCCGTTCCTTGGCGATGATCTTTGCTATGGCTTCCGGCGTAATCGGTTCCACGTACGTCCTGTCCGCTGTTTCCGGGTCAGTCATTATTGTCGCAGGATTGCTGTTGATAAGAACGACTTGGTATCCTTCTTCCTTCAAGGCCTTGCAGGCCTGTGTTCCGGAGTAATCGAATTCGCATGCCTGGCTTATAATGATCGGCCCGGAACCGATGAGAAGTATTTTTTTCAGGTCATTTCTTTTGGGCATAATTTTTCCAATTCATCTCTTGAACTAAGCGGCGAGACCGAGTCCACATTTTCCTTATTCCCATTCAATCGTGCTCGGCGGCTTGGAGCTGATATCATAGACTACCCGGTTCACACCCCGCACCTCATTGATGATGCGGTTGGAAATCTTTCCCAAGAGGTCATGGGGGAGCCTTGCCCAGTCGGCAGTCATGGCATCTTCACTGGTTACCGCCCGGATGGACAGGATGTTTTCGTAGGTCCGCTGATCTCCCATAATCCCCACGCTCTTGATCGGCAGAAGAACGGCAAAAGACTGCCACAGCTTGCGGTAGAGATTCGCCACGCGAATCTCATCCATGAGAATTACGTCGGCCTTGCGCAGGATAGCCAGACGTTTTTCCGTGACCTCTCCGATGATGCGGATGGCGAGGCCCGGGCCGGGGAAGGGCTGTCGCCAGACCTGCTCATCGGACATGCCGAGTTCCTTGCCCAACAGCCGGACTTCGTCCTTGAAGAGGTGCTTGAGGGGCTCCACCAGGGACAAATGCATCTTCTTCGGAAGGCCGCCCACATTGTGGTGTGATTTGATTACTGCGCTTGGCCCGCCAAAAGCCGAGCGGGATTCGATGACATCGGGATAAAGTGTCCCCTGGGCCAAAAACTTAACGCCTTTGATCCTTCGGGCTTCCTTTTCGAACACCTCGATGAAGGTGCGACCGATAATTTTTCTTTTCTTCTCAGGCTCCTCTACACCTTTCAACTTACGGAGAAAGAGGTTCTTTGCCCGGGCAAATCGCAAGTTGATCTGAAAATGCTTATGGAAAACATCCTGAACCTTCTGCGCTTCGCCTTGGCGAAGTACGCCGTTATCAACGAAGACACAATGCAGCTGACGGCCGATGGCCTGCTGGAGGAGGACGGCCGCGACGGATGAATCCACGCCGCCGCTCAAACCCAGTATCACTTTGCCGCCGCCGACCTGGGAGCGGATCTCTGCCACGGCATCCCGGGCGAAGGACTTCATGTTCCAGCTTTTCTTGCAGCTGCAGATTTTGAAGAGAAAGTTCTCCAGCATTTTTTTCCCTTCGGGTGTATGGACAACCTCCGGGTGAAACTGTAAACCGTATAATCGGCTGGATGTATTTTCAGCAGCAGCAATCTTCGTGTTGAGGGTTGAGGCCGTCGCTTTGAAGCCTTTCGGCAATATACCAATGGTGTCTCCATGGCTCATCCAGCATCGCGTTTCCTTGTTTATGCCGTGGAAAATTCCGGATGATATTTTGATTTTGAGTTCGGCAAACCCGTACTCTCTTTTTTCAGCGCCGATTACTTTTCCGCCAAGGGCATCGACCATGAATTGCATGCCGTAACATATGCCTAACACGGGAATGCCGAGGTCAAAGATTTTCTTATCTGCCCTCGGGCTCCCCTTCTCATAAATGCTCGCAGGGCCTCCTGACAGAATGATGCCCTCCGGTTGCAGGGCCTTGATTCTTGCGCTGTCAATATCCGGGGGCTCAATCTGGCAGTAGACATTGTGTTCACGCACGCGCCTGGCAATCAGCTGGTTGTATTGGGAGCCGAAATCAATGATCAGAATCATCGGTCTTTTTCCTTTTGGTCTCCATTAAAGATACGAATTTCCTAAAGAGATAATTGACATCATGGGGCCCCGGTGCCGCTTCCGGATGGTATTGCACGCTGAACGCCTGCTCAGATTCGGAGGACATTCCTTCCGACGTATGGTCATTGAGGTTGTCATAGGTTTTTTCAAGATTATCAGGCAAGGATTGCGGCACTACGACGAAGCCATGGTTCTGTGAAGTAATTTCAATCCGACCGCTTTGCATATTCTTCACCGGCTGGTTAACGCCGTGGTGGCCGAATTTCAGCTTTTCCGTCCTTCCGCCTAATGCCTGTCCTAATATCTGATGGCCGAGGCAGATACCGAAGATGGGGACCTTGCCCAGAATCTGTTCAGTTGCTTTTACTATGTAGGGCAGTGCTGCAGGATCTCCAGGGCCGTTGGAGAGCAGGATACCGTCCGGGCCGTAGGATAACATCTCTTTCCCTGTTGCTGTTGCAGGCAGCACCAATACTTCACATCCCAAACTCTCGAGATTGCGGAGTATGTTGTATTTGACACCGCAGTCAAGAACGACAACCCGCAACTGCCGTTCGCTTCCGGAGGGCTCCGCTGAGCCGGAAGATGAAAGCGATTGAGGTTTGCCGTCCTTCCATCGATACGGATGCTCGCAGGTGACTTCTTTTATCAGATCCCTGCCTACGAGGCCCGGATAAGCGCGCACATGCGAGAGGAGGAGATCGATATCCGTTATCTCTGTCGAAATAATCCCCCGCATTGCACCCTCAAGGCGAATGCGGCGTGTCAGTGCCCTGGTGTCGATGCCTTCGACGCCCAGCTTGCCGTGTGATTCAAGAAAGTCCGCGAGCGTCATGCGGCTGCGCCAGTTGCTCGGATGCGGCTGATACTCCCTGACAATAAATCCCTCCAGGTGAATAGCCGCGGATTCCATATCCTCCGGATTTATACCGTAATTGCCTATGAGCGGATATGTCATGGTTACAATCTGTCCCTTGTATGAGGGGTCCGTAATTATCTCCTGATATCCGGTCATCCCCGTATTGAAGACAACTTCCCCCAGGGTCTCGCCGGAAGAGGCGAAGGCATACCCACGGTACACACTACCGTCCTCAAGAACCAGTATTGCAGGTGGTTTGTTTCGCAACAACGACATGATTGACCTCAGGAAATAAAAATCCTCGATGTCTTAATGTTCATGAATTTCTGATAATGGGAAATGCCAATATGAGAAATTTGAATCATGTGCACAAGGGTTTTTGAGTTGTGAATAACAGCTCAATTATTCATCAGTAGTGACGATAGAATGTAAGGTTCTTACACGATTCTTCAAATAATGGCAAGACTCCAAAATGGATATTGAATCATAAAAACCCTTGTGCACATGTGTATCGAAGACAGGAACTTTTTTGTGGCGTCCAATCTTTAAATCATGGGCAGATATCTGTCTAATTCGTATTGACTCACATGAATCCGGAAGCGGTCCCATTCCACCTTCTTGTTCTCCATGAACTTCTCTAAGATATGGTCACCCAGCGTTTCCCTGACGAGTTTACTCTTTGACACCAGTGTAAGCGCTTCATACAAACTTCCGGGCAGAGAAGTTATCCCAGCCTTGTCTCGGGCCTTCTCATCCATTTCAAAGATATCTTCTTCAACAGGTTCAGGAAGGACGTATTTCTTCTCGACGCCTTTCATGCCTGCCGCTAACATCACCGCGAATGCGAGATAGGGATTGCATGCCGGATCGGGTGAACGGTATTCGATGCGTGTTGCCTTTTCCTTCCCGGGTTTATACATGGGAACGCGAATCATGGTGGAGCGGTTGCGCCGTGCCCAGGAGACATACACAGGTGCTTCGTAACCCGGCACCAGGCGCTTGTAAGAATTAACCCACTGGTTGCAGATAGCGGTGATCTCGGGTGCGTGCGTCATGAGACCGGCTATATAGCTCTTGGCCACTGCTGACAAATTATACTTGTCCTTCCCGTCAAAGAAGGCATTCTTGCTGCCCTTGAAAAGGGACTGGTGGGTGTGCATGCCGCTGCCGTTTTGGCCGAAGATGGGCTTGGGCATGAAAGTGGCGTAAACACCGTTCTGTCTGGCAATCACCTTGATCGCAGTTCGATAGGTCATGACCTTATCGGCCATCGCCAGGGCATCGTCATAACGGAGATCAATCTCATGCTGGCTGGGTGCCACTTCATGGTGAGAATATTCCACACGGATCCCCATATCCTGCATGGCAAATATGGTCTGACGCCGCAGGTCGGTGGCACTGTCTATGGGAAGGCCGTCGAAGTAGCCGCCCTGATCAAGGATGTCCGTTGTCTTGTCATCGGCGAAATAAAAATATTCCAACTCCGGACCGACATACATGGTATAGCCCTGGGCGGCGATTTTTTTGAGGGCTCGCTTGAGAACGTAACGGGGATCGCCCTCATAAGGCGTGCCGTCGGGGTTCAGGATGTCGCAGATGACCCTTGCCACAGGCCTGTCGGAAGGACGCCAGGGTATCAACTGAAAGGTCGTCGGATCGGCCATCGCGATCATGTCGCTCTCCTCGATCCTTGCGAACCCCTGAATCGAAGACCCGTCAAAACCCATCCCTTCTTCCAAGCCTTCTTCGAGTTCGGACGGTGTGATGCTGAAAATTTTCTGCATCCCGAGTACATCGGTAAACCAGAACTGGATGAAACTGACATTATTGTCCTTGACCGCTTTTAGAACATCTTTTTTCGTTTTACATGAAAACATAGGACACCCCTTTCTTCAGAATTTTTTGATTTGAAATAACCACACTCAAAAAAGCGTTTCTGCCTTTCTTTTATTCCAGCGGTTCGTTTTCCACGAGGAGCCAGATCCCTGTGGGACACGCCCCGGCACAGAAGCCGCAGCCGATGCATTTGTCGCCATTGACACTGTACTCATATTGATCACCATCACCCTGCTTTCGTGATATCGCATTTACGGGACAGATCGTCTCACAGAGTCCGCAATCGCGGCATGCGCCGCATGAGGCGCACTGTGACGCACAATACGCGGGATCATCAAAAGCAAGAATGCGGGGGTCGTAATATTCGAGCTTGACGCGCCCCAGATCGATGGGAGGCAGCTTATCAAAGGTTTCGTACCAGCCTTTCAGCACGTTGTCGATGGCGATTGCAGCCAGTCTTCCCGCACCGATGGCATCCGTTAAGAGTCCAAGTTTCACTGCGTCACCGATCGCGAAGACCTGGGGATCGCTGGTCTGGAAGTGGTCGTCCACAACGATAAATCCTCTTTGCGTCGCAATATCTTCCGGCAGGAAAGAGAGATCTGGTTGATCGCCTATCGATACAATGACTGTATCTGCCGGCAGTATCTGCCCATCCGTCAGCTCTACAGCCGTTTCCGTAATGGCTTTTGTAAAGCGGGGCCACAGGAATTTTGCCCCTGCAGCTTCGGCGGCTTTCCTTTCCTTCCCGTACGATGCCGGCTCCTGGATGTCGATGAGGGTCACGTCTTTGGCCCCCAGACGCGCGGCCTCTGCCGCGGCGTCACAGCCGACATTGCCTGCCCCGACGACAACCACTTTTTCACCCACCACGGCTTTGCCGGTCTTGCTCTGCCTGAGGAACTCAAGCGCCGGGATTGCCCTTTCGTTGCCCGGAACGGGAATCATCCGCGGTTTTTGCGCACCTACGGCAATTACCGTGAAGTCATGCCGTTCTTTGACTTCCGAAAATTCCTTCTTTGTCAAAGGGTGCTTCAGATTGATGTGTTGGACTTGCTTGCTTACCCGGCTCAATTCATGTTCCACTACCTCGTCAGGGATTCTGCTCCCGGGAATCATATCAGTGATCTTCCCACCAAGTCGAGCGCGCATCTCGTAAATGACCGGTTCGTGTCCCTTCATCCACAGCTGCCAGGCAACGGAAAGCCCCGATGCCCCACCGCCGATGACAGCGATCTTCTTTCTCGTCTTGGGGGCGGGCTCTGGCGGCATGGCTTTCAAACTGGCCTTGCCGAGCAGGGTAATATCGACCGCTGGGAGGTTTTCTTTTTGCCGCGTGCACTTCTCCATACAGAGATTCGGGCATAGATACCCGCAAACGGTGGCCGGAAACGGTGTATACGACAGAGCCAGATCCACGGCCTTCTCCATCAATCCTTCACGGATCAGCGCCCAACGCTTTTGCACAGGGATTCCAGTGGGGCATCCCGCCTGACAGGGCGGCAGGTATTTCTCATTTTCCCATACGGGGACAAATCTACGCAGTATGCCGGTCGTGATGACATCGATGGGGCTTCTGTCCAAATCGGAGAGATCGCCTATCAGTCCGCCGGCCCCCAGTTCCCGATCCCACACTTCTTTGCGGAATTGCCCCATACTTTTTGATGGGCCGCTGTGCTTTTCGTGAGGCTTGAGCGCCACGAGGAGCTGCCACCCACGGCGGTCACCGGTCAAGGAAGGATACAATTCCGCACGGCCGATGGTGTCGAGAAATGCCTTCATATTTGAGGTCAGCCACTTCCACTCTGCATCATCGGGTAGGGTCAACCGGGCATCCTGCGAGCTGTAGCCCTTATATGGTCCCCGGAAGAATATCTTTCCGCCCACCATACCGACGCAGGGGCGATAGCCGAGAATATTATCTACGCGGGGCGTCTCATGTCCGCAGACAACGGCAATGCCGCCGGCCATGAACTCGGCAAAGGAGTCGCCCACGCTTCCCAATACCCACAGTTCCGGAGGATCGAAGCGGGGGTTATGTTTTGTCATCGTCATGGCCCGCGCCCCTGTATCGCCGGTAACGTAAATCTTGCCTTGAGCCATGGCATTTCCCACACCATT
>PLMX01000119.1 GCA_003142635.1 Syntrophaceae bacterium
ATTTATGAAACGTTATACTAGTTATAAGTCCGGATTATACGGTTATGTCCTACGTGGCATTGGTTGGATTTGCTGTTGCCATGGGAGCCATCACGTTCTTGGAGCTCGGCCTCAGTTGCCCACAGTGCCGGGGTCGCATTGGTTGTGCGGTAAACTATCCGGGCAGGCCTCTTTCCGTTTCATCAAAAATTCGCTTTTGCCCATTTTGCGGAGTCTCATTGGACTCACGCCTCAAACTATAAGAACATAATTTCCGGCAGCGGTAATATTTTTTCACTTTCAGCAAAAAGGCAGGGCTAATTGACCCTGTCTTTTTTTGTTTGATCAGACTAATGATCGCCGATTGTAATCTTCAACGCAGGACAGATATTGATTTTTAGGCCTGCAGGAACAATTGCAATGCTGCATTCGCATCCCCAATTTGAAGAACACTGTATCAGCAAATCATTCAGTGAAGGAACATTCTTCGGAAACGGGTTTCTCCGATTTCCGGGAGTCCTTTCGACGAACGACGTATATCAGCCATAGTAACAATACCCATGCGGGCGCGACGACCAGGGACGGGCGCATGTCCCGGATAAAGGCCATGAGAACCATCGTCATGATGAGAAAGACTGCCGCAAAGTAGATGCTGTATGGATAAAGCGGCGTGGGAAAAGCGCGCGTCTCTCCCTCACGGGACATGCGGCGCCGGAAGAAGATCAGCGTGAAGAGGATCATGAGCCAGCTTATCAATACCGAAATGGAAGCAATGGACATCATGATGAAAAAGACCTTCTCGGGAATCAGAAAATTCAGGGCCACGATGATCAGCGTTATGAGTGACGAAAAGATGAGACCGTTTCTCGGAATGCCGGAAGCGCTCAGGCGGGCAAACAGCGCCGGGGCGTCTCCCTGGCAGGCGAGGTTGTACAACATCCGGCCGTTGCTGAAAAGCATGCTGTTGTAAACGGACAGAGCCGCCGTTATGATGACGAGGTTCATGACTGACGCCGCCTCCGGGATACCCGACTTGGCAAATATCTGGACGAAGGGACTTGCCTCGAGGCCGATTAAGCGCCACGGAAAGAATATGAGCATCACGGTAAAGGAGCCGACGTAGAACAGGAGGATGCGCCAGACCAACTGCCGGATGGCAACGGGGATCACCTGCTTCGGTTTCTCCACCTCTCCGGCAGCCATTCCCACCAGCTCCACGCCGCCGAAGGAAAAGATGACGAGGGCGAAGGAGAGAAACAACCCCTTGATGCCGTATGGCAGCCAGTCACCCATGGTATTGAGGCTTGCCAATCCCGCAGCAGGACGATCATGCATATATCCGGATACGATGAGAAACGTCCCCATGATGATCATGAGGCAGATGGCCGTCACCTTTATGAGAGAAGCCCAGAACTCAAATTCCCCAAAGACCCTGACGCGGAACAGATTGACGAAGGTGATGACCGCCCAGCATATCAATGCGCTCGTCCACGAAGGAACGGCGGGCCACCAGAAAGAGATGTAGATGCCAACCACGGCGAGCTCGGCCATGCTGACGCTGATGTAGCAGAACCAGTAATTCCATCCGGAGAAGAATCCGGCAAAGTCGCCCCAGTATCGATAGGCGTAATAGCTGAAAGAGCCGGTCACCGGTTCATGGACGCACATCTCCCCCAGGGCGCGCATTATCACGTAAATGACGACACCGACGACGGCATAGGAAACAACGATTGCGGGGCCTGCAATCTGGAGTACGTGCGCAGAGCCGTAGAACAGGCCCGTTCCCACGGCCCCCCCGATGGCGATCATCTGCAGGTGGCGGTTCTTCAGGAAGCGATGCAGATGTTTCATAGGCTGCTCTTCATATACATCGTCTTGTTCCGGATATGTTTCTTCCCAACGCTCCTACTATATTTTAAGCGCAATGACGTGTCCGGCGATCTCTATATTTTCCCGGCCCGGCAGCTCAGGGGGGCGTTGCCTATGGGCAGGCACGCGTTGCAGGAGATGCATTCCGCCCTGTCCGCTCCCTTTCCGGAAAACCATAAGTTCAGCAGGTCGGGTTGCCGGATGAGGGGCCTGCTCATGGACACAAAATCTGCGGCCCCCGATTCCAGCACTTCTTCGATTCTGCTCAATGACTTGAGCCCGCCCACGAGGATGACCGTTGCGTTCGTTTTTTCTTTGATCGCTTTCGCACCCGGGAGGAAGTAGGCCTCCTGCTCTTTGTGCTTGATGCCCGTCCGCGCTTCGGCCATGAAGAGGGGCGGCCAGCCGAGCTCTTCCTGCTTCCGGGTCAGCGTCTCATACATGCCGCCGCTCGTTTCGATGGCGGTGAAACCGGTCTCGGTCATTATCTTTCCTATCCGCAACGCTTCATCAAGGTCGACGCCGCCAGGGAGGAAGTCGGAAACGTTCATCTTAATGAGTATGGGGAAATGATCACCAACCTTCCCTCTGGCACGCCGGTAGATCTCCCTGATGATCCTGGTGCGATTCTCTGTCGAACCTCCGTATTCATCATCCCTCACGTTCGTCCGCGGTGACAGAAAAGAACTCAGAAGATAGCCGTGGGCGGCGTGAATCTGCACCCCGTCGAAACCCGCTTCCTGGGCCCTTCGCGCACCCTCGGCAAAGGCATCGATGATTCTTTCAATTTCTTCCCTGGTCAACGCCCGCGGGATCCGATCGAAGAAGGCGTCATAGACTGCAGACGGGGCCGTCGGCTTCACAATGTGCGGCGCTCCCTCGCGGGGAGTCAATATTTCAGGATGCTTCATAACGTAAGCAACAAAGGCGGGCGGAGCCACTGGCCTGAATTTGGCAGCGTCCTCACGGTTCACGACCTGTCTTCCCGGGTGGTGCAACTGCAGAATCACTTTGCAGTCCGCGACGCCCTCGCGCACCGCTTGCGGAATCTTTTTGAGACTCTGTATTAAGGAATCGTCGTCCGCTCTCATGATCAAATGCGGTGCAATCGCCTCGGAATATGCGCCGGTAATGCCGGTGATGATCAGTCCCACACCGCCTTTGGCCAGAGTGCGATAAAGATCGACGAGAAAATCCGACACCTCGCCTTTACTTGTAGCTCCGTTCTCGTAGGTGGCCGAACGCACCAACCGGTTTTTGATTTCGAGGCGGCCGATGCGTCCCGGCGTGAAGACTACCGACTTCTCCCTTGAAGACATAGCTTTCCTCCCTGCTTGACGTGCAGAACTTCGTGCTTAAGCAGGTTCCGCTGACAGCTTGACCCTTTGCCCGTCAATCTCGAGGGTGGTTTTGGAAAAGGTATTCTTGCTGATTATCTTGCCATCCTTAAACTGCATCACGTCGACGCCGCGCCTTCGCTCAGGCTTCCCCCGGTATCCTTTCTCGCCTGAAGGCCAGTCCAATGTCCATTGGAAAAGAACTTTTTGACTGCTCTCATCGATGAAGGTGTCTTCCTCAGTGAAGCGGAACCCGCCGTGATTCTTGAACCAGGGATCCCAGGCCTGGTGGATGGCCTTCCTGCCCTTTGCTTTGCCACCTGTCCAGTTCGAGAAGACAGCGTCCTCGTGAAATAGTTCCATGACCCCGTCGAGATCATGGGCATTCCAGGCCGCGTACCAGCGGGCCAGGGCATTTTTGATTTCCTTTTCGCTAAGCATAGACCCCTTCCTCCCCGTCACCTGCTCAATCAATTATTTTCTTTCGAGCGTCATCTTTAGACCGTCACTGTCATCAATTACAATTTTATTGCAGTCTCTGCTCATCTGCACTTTGCCGTCCGACCAATCCTTGTCGGGCCGGGTTATCTGAACTTTTTTGATTCCGTCTTTATCCAATTCACCGCGTATCTTTTCGGTGCCTGCCGGCGTGAATCCGGTGGATATCAACGATTTCCCGACGAACATATTACCCCGCTGCGTTATCTTTAGCATGCTCTTCGTCTTTCCAAAATGCTGCATCGGTCCGTAAGGTTCATACAATGTGTTCCACTCACCGTTGAGATCACAAACCAACTCACCACCGGGAAGCCTTACGGTATTCTTCCCCGTTTGGGAATAAGCGATGGACGTAAAAGTCAACATGACAACAAGAACAGATAGAAATGAAAAGATTTTCCCTGCCATTTCGCATGCACCTGCTTTTTTCAATATTATCTCTTAAGATTGTAAACGGCGGTGGTCTCTGTCCAGTCCGTCAGTTCGACCTGGTTCAGCCTCCTGACGAGGTCACTGATCATCCCGGTTGACTTGGCATCATACACCTGGAAAATGCCTTCTCTAAAACCGATGGAAAGCAGTTCTTCCTTCTGTCGGGTCGCGATGATCTTGATTCTTTCTTCAGCAAAGGCTTCCTTGTGGTTCGGCAGGAACATGGCTTTCAGATGAATAGGGCTGTCTGCCGGAAGGAATTGGTATGCCCTTCCCGCTCTGGTGAAATTGTCCTGCATATTTGAATTGGGAAGAAGGAGAGTGACGGAGCCGTCTGCAGCAATGGAAAAAATATAGACATAAGAATCTCCACTCACCTGATAGAATATCTTTACTTCATCTCCTTCCTTCAGGTCTGTCTTCGAGAGCGACAGTTTTGCGGAGAGGCCTTCTCCCTTCTCAGGATAGACGGGTTCGATCAGGGCTTTGATCTTTATTCTGTAGAGGTTTCTTTCTTTTGCATCCCAATCCGATGCGATGATTTGTTCCTTTGTGATTTTTCCTCTGACAGCGGCGTAGATCAGGTCTTCGGCGATCTGGCTGTTGGAGACTAAAGTGCGGGATCTGATAAATGTACCAACTGCAGTTTCTATCGCCTTGCCCTCTGCATCCCGCTTGGCCCTGTCTTTTACCTCCTTCAGTGTATCCATCTCTGATTGATACGATGTGCCGTCAGCCGTAACCCAAAGGGGCTTATCAGCAGAAGCCGCAACAGGGATCAGGAGGAAGGCCAGAATAAAGAGTATTGTTTTCATAAACCCCTCAATTTTTCTTCGCCCCAATCAACTGCGGCGTTTGTTCGTTGTTGTACTGCTTCCGAGCAATGCGCTCAACTTGAGGCTTCAGGTAGCTGAACAAGTCTGTAAGTGCAATTGATCCGTCCTTTTTCACTACATCTTCATTCTTGATTCCCTTCAACATGAAATATGTGAAAAGCCCGTGGCCTTTTTCCTCATAGGTCGAGCTGATCTGGTCCCCGGACGCGGCGCTCAGTACAGCCACCTTCTTCGGGATTGATTCGCTGCTCATGGTCATAACCAGCGGCCTCGCGCCCTTGGCAATCACGCTCCTTCCGCCGGCTCCGGAGAAACACGAATCAAGCGCCACGATAATCTCCTTCGCAGGGAGTTTTCCGAGTGCATCATAGAGCCTTCGGAGCGGATATCCGGTCTCCCCGATAAAAGCGGGGTCTCCGTCATACGGAACGAGATAGGCGTCACCCGTCTTGGGATTCGGCGCACCGTGCCCGGAATAATAAACAAACACCGTGCCGCCTTTCTCAACATTGTTCGGCAGCCATTTTTCAAAATATTTTACGAAGTCTCCCAAAGCGGCAAGGTCATTCGTGAGCGTTACAACATTCTCTTCTGGATAGCCCATCGCCTTTGTGAGATATTCCGTTACCAACTTTGCATCGGCGGCCGCGAAATCGGCCCGGGGCAGCTTTTGGCGGTAGTTCTCGATGCCGATGACTATCGCATATGCTTTGCTGTTGGGTAGCACCTGTGCATTAGGGGGAAGAGAGATGTCCGTTTGATCCGGAGCGGGAACAGTTTTTTGCGGCTGCGCCGTGACAATCGGCTGTTCATCAAAGTACGCCATTATTGCATCCGCGGGAGCATATCCGATCCGTCTCCGTCCGTCAGGGAAAATGGTAGTCGGAACGCCTGTGATGCCCAAAGTCTGCGCGAGCGCGATGGTCTTATCGACAGCGTCGCTGTTGCATTCCCGGACAGGGATCGGTTTGTTTTCAAAATTGTCTTCAAGCATCTGCAAAGAAGAGCTGCAAAGGATGCTTTTTGATTTCCAGTAGGCGTCTTTGTGCATTGCCAACGGATAGAGTCTTATGTAAAAGGCAACGTCGTTGCGCTCTGCCACAATTTTTTTAAGCTCTGCGTGCAGTTTCAGGCAGTAAGGACAATCAGGGTCGGTAAAAACCACGGCCTTATTCGCTGCCGCAGGATTGCCCATGACAAGAGCGTGTTCCCTCGTGAGGTCGCTGAAAGATGCATTCGGCTGCTTGACTATGAACTCGCGCCCGTAAGCGGATTGTCCGGACAAGACTACCAGAAAAGCAATCAGACAAACTGACGCAAACTTGACTGACATAGATATGCGACCTATGTTTCTTCCTCTTGCTTTCATTACAGCACCTCTCATTCAGATTCTATCCTTAATTGGTTACGGACGCTTCCGTTCGTATCGAATTGCTTCCAGAGCTTCTACCACATATTAAGATTTTGTAAAAATCAAAAAAAACTACAGAACTCTATATGAAAATATGGTAACAATATCAGCTGTGGGTCAATTACTTTTTTAGAAGGAGTTAATTATGAAAGCAGGAGAGGATTCCTTCGGCAAGCGCTATGGCCTGATTATCAGTGTTCTTGTGTTATTGGGGATCATTCTGATGCCGACGCCGGAAGGATTAACGGTAGCCGGTCAGAGAATGATCGCTATGCTTATCTTTTCGATAATAATCTGGATGACCGAGGCTGTTTCTTATCCGATCAGCGCCGCCATAATCTTGGCGATTATGGTCTTCCTGCTCGGCACATCACCTGATGTTGCCAATCCCAAAACCGTTATGGGAACTTCCAAAGGTCTCTCCCTGGCATTGGGCGGATTCAGCAACCCCGCGACTGCATTAGTAGGCGGGGCGCTGTTTATCGCCGCCGCAATGATGCAGACCGGCCTCGACAAGCGGATCGCCTTATCCATCCTGTCTAAAATAGGGACTAAGCCCAACCGTATTCTGATTGGAGTAATTTTTGTGGGTTTCGTTCTCAGTTTCTTCATTCCCAGCACGACCGCAAGGGTTGCCTGTCTGGTTCCCATTGTAATGGGGATTATCCTGGCTCTTAATGTGGATAAAAAGAGCAAATTTGCCGGTGTCCTGATGATCGCAACCGCCCAGGCTGATAGTATCTGGAATGTCGGTATTAAAACGGCTGCCGCACAAAATATGGTCGCCGTCGGTTTTATTGATAAACTCCTTAACAAACAGATTACCTGGCTCGAATGGTTTATTGCCGCCGCTCCCTTCGCCGCGATTATGTCTGTTGTCTTGTATTACGTTTTGATGAAGGTCATGCCGCCTGACACCGAGGAAATCCCCGGCAGCCAGGAAACTATCGCTAAAGCTCTGGCTGACCTTGGTCCTATGAAACTGAACGAGAAAAAGCTGTTCGCTGTATCGCTTACACTGCTATTCTTCTGGTCTACCGAAATGATTCTCCACAATTTTGATACTGCCTCTACGACCCTCGCTGCCGTAGCCATCATGCTGATGCCTGTTGTAGGTGTAATGTCATGGAAAGAAGCACAGGCAAAAATCCCCTGGGGCACTCTGATGTTGTTCGGGATAGGCATAAGCCTTGGATCGGCTCTTCTCTCCACGAAAGCCGCTGCCTGGCTGGCTAAAATGATTGTCACCTGGTTTGGCTTACAAACCATGCCTGCCTTGATAATTCTGGCTGTCTTTGCCGCTTTCCTCATTATCATCCACCTTGGGTTTGCCAGTGCCACCGCTTTGGCGTCAGCTATGATACCGATTGTCATTTCGGTATTGCAGGAGGTAAAGATGGCGGGTATGAACGTATGGGGCATGACAATGATTTTACAGTTCGTGGTGAGCTTCGGGTTTATCTTGCCGGTAAATGCGCCACAAAATATGGTGGCATACAGCACAGAAACATTTGAAGTTAAAGATTTCATGC
>PLMX01000102.1 GCA_003142635.1 Syntrophaceae bacterium
TTTTGACGAGGCTCTTTGCCACATCAGGAAGGGCGGGTTTCATGATGATGTAGGTCTCCACTTCATGATGTCCGGCGGTCCACATTATCCTGCCGGAAACAGCATCGATCATCTTGACGCCCATGATCACCTTGCCCAGCTTGTCATCGTTTTCCTTGGTGTAATTCCAATAGTCAACGTTGGCCAGCAGGAAGGCATCGACTTTCATCATTTCGCCGAGCTTTCGACTGAGGTCAGGGTCTGAATAGCTGACAGCCCTGAGTTTAGAAATATAGTCTATGTATACCTTCCGAAGCTCCGCGCTCGATTGCATCTGCCTGTTTATTGCATCTGCAGAAACAACATCCGTAAACCATTTTGTATCAATGAGCACGCCGGCGATGATCTGGTCGATTACTCCCCTTGCCTCTTCATATGTCCCCACATCGACAGGAAACACTCCGATTCTCTTGGGATGAAAATCCTTTGCTTCCGGGGCGACCTCGGAATAGCGGATTCCCGCGCAGCCGGCCAGCGCAAGCAGCAGAAGTATCGTTACAGGCAAAAAAAATGTCTTTCTTGTCACTACAACCGCCCCCGTGTTATTATTCAGCCCAAATACGTAGTCAGGCAAAGCCAGACCAGGGAAGTTATGCCGGCTATGATGTAGCTGGTTTCGAGGATACCCTCCTGAACAACGCCGGAAAATGCCGCTTTTCTAACATAAAGCCTGAAATAAATCCACATAAAAAATATGCACACCAGCAGGGTAAAACTCAGCGAGGAAGTCCACCCTAAAGTATGGGATACGCTGAACAAAATAACCAGCAAAACGAGTATTCCCTGCAACAGAATCTGGGTGGATTTCTTGCCTATCAGAACAGGTATCGTCTCGCGGCCGATGAGCCTGTCGCTCTGGATATCCAGGATATCGGATATGGCGGAGCGGACGAAGACGATGCCAAAGGTAAAGAGGAAAGCCACAAGCATACCGGCGGTGACGGAAAGACTGATTTCGAACTGGGGCAGCACTGCCACAACAGCCGCCCAGGCCATGGCCATGAAGATGTTCTTGGAACCCGGCAGGTCTTTAAGGCTCTTGAACCGCAGGTTCCCCGGCAGTATTCTCGTATTATAAAGGACGCCAAAAATGGAAATCAAAAAAAGCAATATGAAGGCGTTCAAACCTGCGATAAAGGAAATTGTCAGGGCCATAACCAGAGACACGACTGCCGCCGATACATAAGCATGTTCATGTTTGAGATAAGATTCTTCCCGGAATGATCCGATGATGGTGCTCGTTTTTCTGTTGATGAGCCGGTTGAGTGTATGCATGGCATATACATAAAGCGACGTTGTCAGAATATTCAATATATTCACAGGGAGTCTCTGCAAGAGCATGCCTGCAAAAGACAGACATCCTGCTCCCATCGCAGAATAGATTTCCGTCTTGACTGCGAATACCCAGAAGTTGAAGAGCCTCTTTGTCTGCTTCCTTCTCTCATCCTGATGGCTTGTAACAGCGTCAAAAACCCGGTTGATGATCCAGTTGGGAGTCGATGCGCCTGCGGAAATACCGATCTTCTCGTACCGGTTCGAAGGGATGTCCTTTAATTCATCGGCAGTCTCGATGTGAAACGTCGGCCTGGACTCAAGCTGTGAGATCCTGACCAGCCTTCTCGTATTTGCACTGTTTCTGCCGCCGACGATAAATACGGCATCCATCTCTGCGGCGAGAGCCTTAACTTCCGATTGCCTCTTTTCCGTGGAATCACAAATAGTATTGAAAATGACGGCGTCGGGAAACCTTGTCTTGATCTTTTCCACAATGTCAATAAACGCGTCCGTACTCTGCGTGGTCTGAGCAACCACACAAAGCTTATCAAGGAGGGGGAGATTCTCAACCTCTTCCACGCTGCCGATTACGAACCCATTGCCGTCTGCATACCCGAGAAGACCATTAACCTCCGGGTGTTCCCTGTCGCCGATAATTATAACCGCGTAGTTCGATGATGCGTGCTTCTTGATAATAGCCTGAACATGAGCCACTTTAGGACAGGTGGCATCAACGATCTTGATTCCTTTCTCCTTGATCCTATCTCTCTCCTCCGGGGATATGCCGTGGGCCCTGATTATGATGGTGGCGCCTTTACCGGATGCATCAATATCGTCGACGTCATTTACCGGAATAATCCCCCTCGTCCTCAGGAGTTCAATTGTCTGGGGATTGTGAATCAGCGGGCCGTACGTATAGATATCTTCTTTACCCTTGTGCTGCGCAATATCGAGAACGAGATCTACGGCCCTTCTCACGCCCATGCAAAATCCCGCTGTTTTGGCAAGTTTAACGCCCATATGTTTGCAAGACCTTCACTTCAGTATTGCCATGATCGAAAAAAGATTCAGAATATTTATCTTAGACAATTTTCAGATGTCTCTTAATAACAGATCCCTTACGTCTTCAGATAAATAAAGAACTCCCTATTGCCTTTGGGCCCTGTGAGGGGAGATTCGCAGACGCCCATAACCGAGAGCCCCAGGTCTGCGCAGAATTTTTTTATTCCCTCAATTACCCTTTCATGCACCTCAGGATTTCTTATGACGCCGTGCTTTTCAACCTCATCGCGCCCTGCCTCAAACTGCGGCTTAATAAGGGCAAGGATGATTGCATCATCCTTCCGCACCAGCCTCTGCACGGCAGGGATGACAAGCCTGAGCGAAATAAAGGAGGCGTCAATCGTAACCAAATCAATCGTGTCCTTTATTTCCGAACCTTCGAAATACCTTACGTTCGTCCTTTCGAGGTTGATAACCCGTTCATCCGTCCGCAGCTTCCACGCCAACTGGCCATAACCGACATCAACGGCATAGACCTTTCGCGCCCCTTCCTGAAGAAGGCAGTCGGTGAAGCCGCCGGTGGAAGCGCCTACATCAAGGGCAACGAGGTCTGTCACGCTGATATCAAACGCCATAAGGGCGCCTCTCAATTTCAATCCTCCCCTGCTGACGTATGGGTTATCTTCCCCTTCTATCCTGATTTCTGCATCCGGGGAAACGGGGGCGCCTGCCTTGTCCATCCTGGTCTCTCCCACAAGCACGGCGCCTGACATAATCAGCGCCCTGGCCCTCTCGCGGGTCTGGCAGATGCCTCTATCCACCAGCAGCAGGTCCAATCTGATTTTCTTGATTTTGTTGATCATGAGGTGAAAAGTTTACGGCTTCATCACAGACCTCGCCGCCTCAATGATGCCCTCTTCGTCAATGCCGCACATCCTTCTCAATTCCTTCTGCGTGGCATGTTCGGCGAATCTATCCTTGACGCCGAGCCTCTTAACGATGACGTTATGAATGCCCTTTTCTTCAAACAATTCGAGAACAGCGCTTCCGAACCCGCCCATGAGGACATTCTCTTCGACGGTGATTATCTTCTTTATGGAGCCAGCGGTTTCGCAGAGCAGCCCTTCATCAAGGGGTTTCACGAAACGCGCATTGATGACCCTCGCATTGATCCCTTCCGCCTTCAATTTGGCAGCAGCAGCAACGGCGGGATAAACAGTGGAGCCGATGGCCACGATGGCGAGACTCGCGTTTCCGGCGTCATAGACAATTTCAGCTTTTCCAACTGTAAGAGACACGGGTATATCATCGATGGGCACACCGGTTCCCCTGCCGCGGGGATATCTTATGGAAACGGGCCCCCCGCACTCAACTGCTGTCTTAAGCATATGCTGTAGTTCATTTTCATCCTTGGGCGCCATCATAATAATATTGGGAATGGAGCGGAGATAGGAAAAATCAAAAAGTCCATGGTGGGTCGGGCCATCGGCTCCCACGAAGCCTCCCCGGTCGAGGGCGAGCACCACCGGCAGTTTCTGGAGACATAAGTCGTGGAGAATCTGATCATAGGCCCTTTGCAGGAATGTAGAATATATCGCGACTACCGGAATCAGGGCCTCCGTCGCGAGTCCGGCGGCAAAGGTCACGCCGTGCTGTTCAGCCATGCCCACATCATAGAAACGCGCGGGATATTCCCTGGCAAACGCGTCGAGGCCCGTGCCTTCACTCATGGCGGCTGTCACGGCAACAATCTGGGGATTGTCGCGTGCCAGTTTTATAATCGCCCTGCCAAACATCTTTGTGTAAGACAAAGGGGCGGCGCCTTCATCAACAGGCTCACCTGTGTCGACCTTGAACGGGGCAATGCCGTGAAACTTTGCCGGATCATCTTCCGCGAATTTATAGCCCTGTCCTTTTTTTGTAATGACGTGCACGAGGACGGGACCCGGGAGCTCTCGCACGTTCTTCAGGTTCTTGATGAGATTATCGAGGCGATGCCCTTCGAGCGGCCCCACATAGGTGAACCCGAGTTCCTCAAACAGGACGCCGGGAAGGACGAGTCCTTTCAGTGATTCCTCCACCTGTTTAGAAAACTTCACCATCTGTTCCCCTATGGAGGGAATAGACTTCAGGAAGTTCTTAAGCTCCGTCTTGAATCTTGTAACAGTGTGGCCCGTCATGATACGATTCAGATAGGAGGACATGGCCCCCACATTAGGCGAGATGCACAGCTCATTGTCATTTAATATGATGATGAGATTCTTGTGGCGGTCTCCCGCCCAATTCAGGGCCTCGAAGGCCATCCCTGCTGATATGGACCCGTCGCCGATGACGGCCAGAACTTTAAAGTCTCCCCCATTGAGGCATCTTGCCTCGGCCATACCTATGGCAGCCGATATGGACGTGCTGCTATGCCCCGTATTGAAGACATCGTACAGACTCTCCTCTCTCCTCGGGAAACCGCTTATCCCGCCCTTCGTCCTCAAGGTGTGGAACAGGTTCTTGCGGCCAGTGATAATCTTATGGGCATAGGCCTGATGTCCAACATCCCAGATGATCTTATCCCTCGGTGTATTGAATACGCTGTGAATGGCAAGCGTCAATTCAACCGTCCCGAGAGACGAAGCAAGATGGCCGCCGTTTTTGGAAACGACGTCGATAATCATTTCCCTGATCTCGCCGGCGAGTCTGTTCAACTGGGCAAGGTCGAGCTTCCTGATATCTTCAGGAAAATTGACTGTAGAAAGGATGCTGCCTTTGTCTTCTCCACTCATTGTTTTTCTTTACGCCTTTCTTTCTATTATGTACGCGGCAATCATCCTTAGTGGCTCCGCCCTGTGATCAAAGTTCATAATCGCCGAGAGTGCGCCTTCTACAAGCTCTCCCGACTTCTTCCGGGACGCGTCCATGCCTACGAGGGCAGGGTAAGTCACCTTGCCCCGTTTCGTGTCGCTCCCCATGCCTTTTCCCATTAATTTCTGATCCCCTTCGACGTTAAGAATATCGTCCGCTATCTGAAAGGCAAGACCTATGTGCCTGCCGTATGATGCAAGGGCATTGAGTTCAACTTCACCGGCGTTTGCCAATACGGCGCCTACCTTCACGGCGGCGGCAATCATTGCTCCCGTCTTACGTGTGTGGATAAAGTTCAGGACTTCGGTGTCAACAGCTTCTCCCTCCGACTGGACGTCAACCACCTGACCTCCTACCATACCGAAGCATCCTGCCGCCCCGGCAACATCGTGGATCACGGAAATCAGTTTTTCCGGCGCCATCTTCTCCATGAGGCTTCTATCCGACATCAGATGAAAAGCCTCCGTCAGGAGCGCGTCGCCCGCGAGAATAGCCATATTTTCGCCGAAAACCTTATGGCTTGTGAGTCTTCCCCTCCTGTAGTCATCATCGTCCATGGCGGGAAGGTCGTCATGGATAAGAGAATATGTATGGATAAGCTCCAACGCGCAGGCCACGGGAAGAATCGATTCGATATTGCCGCCCACTGCCTCCGCCGCGGCCAGGCACAAGATGGGCCTGATCCTTTTCCCGCCCGCGAAGAGGCTGTAGCGGATGGCCTTGAAGATTACAGGCGGATAGTTGTCCTCTCCGGGTACGTACCGGAGAAGGGCCTCATCGACTATCTTCTTCCTGGCATCCAAATATTTACCGGGCGGCACATTAAGATTCGGACTCATTCTCTTCCACCTTAAACGGCCTCGTGACCAGTTCCTCTTCCTGCTTAAGCAATATTTCCACCCGTCGTTCCGCTTCGTCGAGCTTCCGTGAACACAGACGTGCAAGTTTTATCCCCTCTTCAAAGGCCTTGAGGGATTCTTCGAGGGTCATGTCCCCTGTCTCCATTCTCTTTACTATGTCTTCCAATCGCCCGAGCGCTTCTTCAAATTTTTCCTTTGCCATGTGCCTACTCCTTATTGACATCCGTCACTTTCGCCTGAAAGCTGCCCGACGAGACCTTGACGTCCACGGTGCTTCCCGCTGCAAGTGATGCCGCTTCCTTCACGATAAGACCTTCAGGAAGCCTTTTCACAATGCTGTAGCCCCTCCCGAGAACGGCGAGGGGGCTTAACGTGTCCAGCACAGTGAGGTTTGTTCCCACCTGCGCATGGAGGCGCTCTATTATATCATGCCACCCGGCTATCACATTATTCTTAAGATTTTCAAGGATAAACCGATGATCCCGGATCTTTAAAAGGGGATTGGCATGGTCCAGGCGCAGTTCAAGATTAAGCAGTTTAGGCCTCTCCCCGGCCCGCTTGCGGTCAAGGCCTCTCTTGAGCCTCTCCAAACGGTCATCGACGAGCATCCGCAGATCATCAATCCTTCTCTTGGGGTCCTTCACCCGCTCTTGCAGCACGCGCGCCTGTTCACCCATCCTCACTATCAGGCGGCGCTCGCAATCGACCAGTCTCGCATACAGCGCCTCTATTGAACTCATGAGTTCCCTTCGCACGGGAACAACCAGTTCCGCCGCCGCCGAGGGGGTCGGGGCCCTGAGGTCCGCAACAAAATCGGCGATAGTAAAATCAATCTCATGCCCGACCGCGGAGA
The DNA here is from genome assembly GCA_003142635.1 of Syntrophaceae bacterium. GTDB lineage: Bacteria > Desulfobacterota > Syntrophia > Syntrophales > UBA2185 > Fen-1135. Next base: position 6,883 of record PLMX01000102.1, read on the forward strand.
TTATAGGAATCCGGGAACGATATATTTCTCTTGCCACAGATTCATCGTTGAAAGGCGCCAGGTCCTCGAGCGATCCCCCTCCCCTCGCTATGATAATGACATCGATGTCCCCTACGGTCTGCATGGCGGCGATGGCCCTTATGATTTCCGGGGGCGCCTCTATGCCCTGCACCCTCACGGGAGCGATAAGAATATCCACGGAAGAAAACCGCCTCCTCGTGATATGCAAAATATCCCTGATAA
>PLMX01000010.1 GCA_003142635.1 Syntrophaceae bacterium
GCTTCTTCTTCAGGGGATGGAAAACCCGCTTGCACAGTGCCGGCCATGGGTATGGCAAATGAACGATTTGTTAGCCTCAGGTGACCCTTCTCATCTTTTTCAAGAAAGCCGCCATCGACGAGTTTATGGACCCAGAAATGGATAACGCTCTTTGATTTGACGTCCAGAAGGCCAAGCATTTCTGCATAGGAGGGCATTCGCCTGTATTCTCGAAAGAATTGGCCGATCGTTCTTGCGACACTCTGGGTAGTACGTTTCTTTGCCATGAGTCATAAATATAGAACGATCGTTCTAATGTCAAGAAGTTTTTGCATTAATTTTGGTAATTGACCCTATCCTGGCACCTATGTTAGGGGTGCCGTATGGACTTAAATACTTACTATGACTTAATCTCCAATGAGAACAAAGCCAGAAGATATCTGCTGAGAAAATGCTTCAAAAACCATCAACGGTTTTGCCCTCGCTGCGACAAGAGAAAGCTCTACAAATTACGTGATGGAAGGTATCGCTGTTCCCGATGTGATTACACCTTCCATGACTTCTCCGGCCGCTGGATCAACCATGGGCGCCTGAGTTGTCTCCAGTGGCTGTCCATCATCAAGCTCTTTGAACTGGAAGTATCGGTCCACAAGATGGCCATGCAGATGAAGATGTCTTATAAGGCCGTGTATGGGGCCGTCAATACCATTCGAATGTCCATCCTGAGCCATGCCGAGGATGCCGATATGCTTCTGGGAGGGGAAATCGAACTCGACGAGGCCTATTTCGGCGGCAAACGGAAGGGCAACCGGGGGAGAGGGGCTGCCGGCAAGGTTCCCGTTTTTGGCATCCTGGAGAGGAATGGCATCGTTCATGTGAATGTCGTTCCGAATGTCACGGCAGAAACCCTCCTGGGTCTCACCGTCAAGAAGGTTCGCAGGGGCAGTGTCGTTTACACGGACAAGTTCAGGAGCTACGACAGCCTCATGTTCTGCGGATACAGGCATCTGAAGGTGGACCACGGTAAATATTTCTCTTCCGGCAAGGTCTATATCAATGGTCTGGAGGGATTCTGGAGCTGGGCCAAGGAGCGTTTCATCAAGCACCATGGCGTCTCCAAGAAGTATTTCCCCCTCTATTTGAAAGAGCTGGAGTTCAGGTATAATAACCGAACCTCCGATATTTTCGACCTGGTAGCCAACTACCTTTGTCAGCTGGTGCCAAAACAGGACTAATTACCTTAATTTTTATTGCAATTTATATCGAATCCTCAATACCCCCTGATCATAATGACTCGAGATGATCTTGAACTTGCCGATTTCAGATGTATTTTTCACATGCTGCCCGATGCAAGTGGTGGCGTCATAGTCGCCAATGCGAACAATGCGTATTTTACCTTGACCCTCTGGTACTCGTTTTAAATCAAATTTAGTTTGCGCTTCTTCTAAAGTTATAAACTCATCGTTTAACTCAAGATTTGAATTAATAATTTCATTGATTTTATTTTCGATCATTTTAATTTCCTCTTCCGTCAGGGTGCGATCAAAATGGTAATCACATTTGGATTTTTTCTTNNGGATCAATATTTTCTTTCATAGCTGCCATGGAGCATTTCCATACATAGCATTTCTGTCTTTATCGTAAAGTGACCAGAAGCAACCTCTTGCTATTCAAGGTGAAGCGAGTCATTATCGTTTCAAAAACCTTAAAGTCTTCTGCGGTAGAAATAATTTCAATATTGATGGGGCTAACTATGCCTTTCCATGCTTGACTTAATTCAGCCTTGAAAATGTCCCGGCAATTGTCAGATAAAAGATCAACCATATTCGTACCTAAAATTTTTTGCCTTTGTCTGCCTGTATATCCCAACACTCTTTCCGCCACACCTTCGATAAGACCATCTTTATCGATTATAAATCCCATCTCTTCTTTGAACAGGCGATCCTTCAATTGATCCCGGTTATCCCTCATCTAGGCATAGGCCAATGTCAACTGTTTATTAACCTCATCAAGTTCACGATTCAATGCAACCATTTTTTCCTCGGCCAGTTTACGCTCGGTGATGTCTATAACTATGCCTACCATTCTGAGGGCAGAACCATCAGCACCCTGCCCTACGGCCATTGCTTTGGAACTCTGCCAGACCACATTGCCTTGTTTTGTGATTGCACGACATTCTACTTCATAATCGGGATTCTTTCCCTCCCGATAATCTCTTCCAACCTGTAACACTCTATCGCGATCGTCAGGATGAATACTATTCAGCCAGATTTCTCTGGCATTCTTAATCTCATCATATGAGTATCCCAGCATCTCCGCCCATCGTTCGTTTATCGTTGTATGTCCTGTTTTTAGATCTACATCCCAAAAACCTAAAGCACCACCCTTCAAGGCCAGTTCCAGCCGTTGCTGGCTTTCCTGGAGTGCATCCTCTGCCTGCTTACGCTCTGTGTTATCAAATAAAATAGATCGGCTCATGATGTAGTTGCCCTCAAAGTCCTTAATGGCCGTCGCATTTAAAAACACAGGTAATATTGTGCCATTCTTCCGAATCATGTCAAATTCCAGATTGCTAATCCAACCCTGCTTCTTAAATACCGGAAAAATTTTCTGAAATACGATTACACTCTCCGACGTAAGCAGGTCATCGAATTTTTTCTTTCCGATAATCTCATCCCGGTCATATCCCAACCATCTGAGTTCCGTATTATTCATGCGTAGAAAGGTGCCGTCAGGATCCAGAGAATGATAGCCACAGGGTGCATTGTCGTAAAGATCACTGATTTCTTCTGCAGATTTCCTTAACCCCGCCTCCTTCTTTTTACGGTCGGTGATATCACGTGTAATCGTGAGGATGGCTGTTGGTTTTCCATGGGCATCCCTCACGAAGGAAGCCTGATTCTCCGTCCAGACGACATCACCATGCTTCTGGTTCATCTCCCTCAACTCAATCAACCGGGACCTTTTAGGATCTCTTTCCGAATCATGCTCCAATTCGTCTTTGATAAACTCAAACAACCGTTGCCTTTGATCCTCTTCAAGATTAGTTCCGACCGGGGATCCGATATAATCCCCTTCAGGAATCCCATATAATTGACTGACAGATTGGGTCGCATAAGTGTATGTAAGAGTCTTTAAGTC
>PLMX01000061.1:0-8297 GCA_003142635.1 Syntrophaceae bacterium
CCGTATCGAAAGAATTCAGTCAGTTCCATGGTCACCGGAGGGACAATCGAGGTTCTGATTATGTCTATGGCAGATGACGTGCTGTGCGAACTCGCCAAAGAATTGGGTGATCTCGCGGGATGTGCAAAAATCTTCGAAGGTCCCATAAAAAACAATCTTCTTGTCGACGTAGAGGAGCTTTGAAGTGTATCTTCCGATGTTGCCCGTGTCGTGGGTGACAATCACAATGGCAACCTTCTTCTCCTTATTCAGAGTCTGCATAATGTCGAAAAAACGATCCCTCATTTCCGGATCTAATGCGTCTGTCGGTTCATCGACAATCAGGAATTCAGGACTATTCACGATAGCCCTGGCAACGAGGACCCTCTGCTGCTGGCCTCCGGAAAGCTCCCCCACGGGGGTGTTTCTTAGTTTCTTCATATCGAGGAGGTCGAGTATACGATCGACCTCAGCAAGATCAGATCTGTTCATATGTTTGGGGAACTGCTTTTTGGAAAGAAGTCCCATGGCGACTACCTCACCGACCGTAGCAGGGAAGCGGGGATTCATTGCGGCAATGTGTTGCGGGAGATACCCTATTTTATCCCATCGGGAAAATGCGGCAATGTCATCGCCCAATAGTGTAATCCGGCCGATGTACGGTTTTAGCAGACCAAGGATGACCTTTACTAAGGTTGTCTTTCCCGAACCGTTGGGTCCGACGAGGCCTATATAATCGCCTTTCTGAATTGAAAAAGAGATGCCGCTCAGGACGTCTGACGAGTTATACCGAAATGAAAGATCTTCGACCGTAAGTACATCTACAGGCATTGTAATCCCGCCGTGAGGTTTTCCAGATTGCTCTCCATCAGCGAAACAAATGTAACGCCGCTTTCCATTTCTTCTCTGGTCACATTATGGGCGCCATGGAGCATCAGCAAACCGCATCCCGTTTCTTTCGCAATTACGTTCGCCACCTTTGGGGTCACAAGTTCCTCATAATATATGTATTTGACGCCGTACTTGATCACATTCTTGGTAATTTCGACAAGTCGCTTGGGTGTTGGCTCTGCATCCGGAGAAAAACCTTTATACGCAGATATATACGTAATGCCATACCGTTTTGCGAGATAGCCGAAAGCGAAGTGTCCAGCATGGACGATCACTCTGTTTTTACAGTGCGCTAATGTATTCTTATACTTTTTGTCGAGATCCTCAAGCCTTTTCTTGTATTCATCGGCGTTTTTCAGATAGAACTCTTTGCCCCGAGGATCTTTGGCAATAAGCTGAGATGCGATCGTGTCAACCATTGTCATTGCATTGGAAAAATCAAGCCAGATATGGGGATCGGCGTTTCCGGAATCGAGTGTATGGGCGTGCCCCTCATTGCCATGAGCATCTGTTCTTTGCAATAAGGTGATGCCCTGGCTTGTGTCGACGACGGTGAGGCTTCTCGTGTCAATGCCCTTTAACAGGCCCTCAACCCAGGGCTCCATGAATTTGTTGGTAAAAAGGAAAATGTCCGCATTCTGGATGCGTCTTATGTCAGCAGGCCTCGGTTCAAAGGCATGAGCTTCCACCCCCGGCGGCAGCAGCAAGTTTACTTCTATCCTTTCACGCCCGACTTGCCTGGCAAAATCATAGAGTGGAAAAATAGTAGTTACAACCTTGATCTTTTTCTCTTTCACCGTCATATTTTCGTTCTTCCCGCAGGCTGGAAAAACCAGGAACGTCAGAATCGTAATTGTCAAGATGGGCAAGAATGCTTTCTTCATTTCTCCTCTTTACCGTGAATGATGAAATCCTGATTCTCTGGGTTGCTCTCGGCCCGCGTCTTGGGCAATACTTCTTGCAATGTTCCTCTTAACAAAAATAGAACTCCTTTGCAAATTTCTCATGCTGTGAATAGATGATTTTTCTTGACAAAGCAGATAATTAGTATCAAGGTGAGCGCCAATTCATAATATGAACAGCCATTCTATTACTTGAACGTTAGCCCCGAGATGGAAAAATCAAAAAGAAAAGANNTAAGCGAGAAGATTGACAGGATGCACTCCGAAATCAGAGACTCTGTCAGCAAGGAAGAGAAACTCACGGATAAGATCGAGAATCTGGTAGCATCACATTTTCACTTTGTGGAGAACAACGTCGCTTTCTGCGACCTTCTCATACGCGGTGAAGGTTTGACCCTCTCGGATAAGGGGACGATTTTGAGGGATAAACTAATAGCGGACTATTTTAAGCATGTCTCTTTTGTGGAAAGCATCATGCGCTCCGGGATGGAGACAAGAACCTTGAAGAGCGGTGATCCGCGCATGATGGCTTATGCACTCTTGGGCATCATCCGTTCATTCTTTTATTACTGGATGCTTACAAATCAGGATACTCCGTTGAGTGATAAGGTAGCTTGCGTCTCGGACATCTTTCTCAAAGGAGCAGGGTTGGAGTTGTCGGGATGAAGAATTGGCGGCTTTCCTTAGCGGTCGGCATTTTAATGGTCGTGAATGCGGCGGCAATGCCCATCTGCGCGCATGCGAAAGAATATTCTCTTGATGAACTGTATCGTATCGCGCTCGAACGAGCTGAGAGGATTAAGCTGTCGGAAGAAGACCTGAATATAGCTAAGACCGGCAGAGACAGGGCCTTGTCATTCTTGCTGCCCAAATTATCGGCGTTTGGCAATTACACGAAATACACCACAGAAAAATACAATGATATAGGAACGCTGCTGCAGCCGGATAATGCAACGTCCTGGGGTGTGCGGGCTGATCAATCTGTGTCGTTAAGCGGAAGGGAATTTACAGCACTTGGCATCTCGCGGGAGAACATTGTAAAGAGCCAGCATGACCTTTATGCCACGAGGGAAGGCTACCTCTTGAGCATCGCCTCGGCGTACTATGATGTTATGAAGACTAAGAAGGCCTTGGATATCGCCGAGGCGAATCTGGAGAGGCTGCTCAAATATAGAAATGCAGCGGAAAAGCGGCTGAAGGTTGGGGAGGTGACAAAGACAGTGCTGCTCCGCGCGCAGGGGGAACTTTCCGGCGCTCAGGCTGATGCCATTAAGGCAATAAATGCACTGGAACTTGCAAAGGCCGTTCTTGCGCGGACTGTCGGTATCGAAGGAGATTTTCAACTGAAAGAAGCGCCCCCAGAGGACATGAACATTACGCCTGAATCTTCTTTCCAAGAGATGGCATTCTCTGGGAGGGCAGATCTCAAGAGTCTTGAGATACAAAAGAAGATGGCGGAAGAACAGGTCAAGTATGCAAAGGGCGCCTTCTGGCCGACGTTGTCCGCGTCGGGGGTCTATACATCTGCTGATCAGTCGCCGGAAATGCAGACACTGGCGAGAGACAGCACTTATGGGATGCTGTCATTGAACTTCCCTTTCTTTGAGGGGGGCCTGAGAAGAGCGGATGTCAGGGAGGCCCGGGCAAGGGAGCGTCAGTCTGCGCTTGCCTACGAAGACTTTAAAAAGTCTGTGGGAATTGAGGTCGCGAGTGCATATCTGGACATTGTAACGCAAAAAGGGACTCTCAAATACTTGGAAGACCAGGTCGTCTATGCCAGGGACAATTTCAATGCCGTCGCGAAGCAGTTCGAGTTTGGATTGGCGCAGAGCCTTGATGTAATGGATGCGAATACATTGCTCGTCACAGCGGAAAGGAATCTGTCAGAGGCAGTGTATAATTATCAGGTTGCTATTTTGAAGATGAAGAAAGCAACAGGGACACTTCTGAAAGCAGTTGTGGGTGACCGGTCGTAAGAACCGTAAATCTATATGGCGTCGTAGTCCGGCAGTGAAATTACGAATGTGTTGTCGCAAGGCCGCAGCGTAAAGTACGTTTTTTTGTTACACTAAATAAAGAGGTATGCATGAGGCAAGATAGGAAAATATAATATGACTGATGGTTTCTCAAAGAGTTTGGTTGTCAACTTGGGCAAATGGTTAATTCTCTTATTTGTCGCTGCCGGCTTAATCTATGGCTGCTCTAAGAAGGAAAAACCCGTCCCCCCTCCGGTGCCGGTTGTAGTAGCTTCAGCAGTGGAGAAGACAATTCCCGTGCAGATAAATGCGATCGGGAATGTCGAACCCTATCAGACCATATCGGTGAAAGCACAAATTACCGGGGAAATAACGAAGGTCAATTTCAAGGAAGGTCAGGACGTTGGCAGGGGATATCTTCTCTATGAACTCGACTGCCGACCATACGTGGAGGCGGTAAAGCAGGCAGAGGCCAATCTGGCAAGGGATGAGGCCCAGGCAAAAAACGCTCAGTTGGACTTGGAGCGGTATACAGCCCTTTTGGAGGAACAATTTGTCACGAGGCAACAGTATGATCAGGTTCGGACAAATGCGGCCGCGCTGAAAGCTACTTTGAAGGCAGATAAGGCCGTTATTGAGAACAATCGCGTCCAGGTCCATTACTGCTCTATTCATTCCCCTATTGGCGGGCGAACGGGGTCACTGAAGCTGAATCAGGGAAATATCGTCAAGGCCAATGATGTGGAATTAGTTGTCATCAACCAGATCCAGCCTATCTATGTCACATTCACCATCAACGAAATGGATTTGCCCGCAGTTAAGAAGTATCAGGCGATGGAAAAACTAAGAGTGGAAGCCCTTATCTCCAAAGATGAACGACCCGAGCAAGGTCTGCTTACCTTTATAGACAACGCGGTAAATAAAGTGACGGGGACAATCATCATCAAGGGAACTTTTGCCAACAGCGATAAGCGCCTTTGGCCGGGGCAGTATGTTACTGTAGTCCTGACGCTGAGAAAGGAGCCGAACGCCATAATGGTTCCCTCACAAGCCATTCAGACAGGTCAATCAGGTCAATACGTCTTTGTCGTCAAGCCGGATCTAACAGCAGATATGCGGCCTGTCACGCTAGGAGCCACCATTGGCGGAGAAACTGCCATAGTGAAGGGGATCCAGGTTGGAGAACGCATAGTTACGGATGGTCAGTTGCGGATCATACCGGGGGCTCAAGTGACGATTAAGGAGACGCCTTGAGTAAGTACGGGAAAGTGCACACATGAATCTCTCAGAGATATTTATACGCCGGCCGATCATGACGACACTCGTCATGGCGGCGATACTCCTCTTCGGTGCAGTTGCCTACCGTTCCCTTCCTGTCAGCGACCTTCCCAACGTGGACTTTCCTACGATCCTTGTTACTGTCAACCTGCCGGGCGCGAGCCCGGAAACGATGGCTTCGACCTGTGCAACACCCCTTGAAAAACAATTTTCCACCATTGCCGGCCTCGATTCTATGAACTCGACAAATGGTCTCGGCATCGCGAAGATCACACTGCAATTCAATCTGAGCAGGAGCATTGACGCGGCAGCGCAGGACGTCCAAACTGCCATATCCACAGCGGCGAGCCAGCTCCCCCAAAACCTACCCACTCCTCCGACCTTTAGGAAGGTGAACCCGGCGGACTGGCCCGTTCTTTATCTCGCCATGAGCACGTCAACTCTGCCGCTGTCGACAGTTGACGAGTATGCGGAGAACCTCCTTGCTCAGCGCATCTCTATGATCAGCGGTGTGGCTGAGGTTATGGTGTATGGGTCCCAGAAGTATGCCGTCCGCGCCCGTCTCGATCCGAAGGCCCTCGCTTCGCGGGGCATAGGCATCGACGAGGTTGCGAGCGCAATCGCATCGGGAAACGTGAACATCCCGACAGGTACCCTCTGGGGAACGCACCAGGCATTTACCGTGCAGGCCACGGGGCAGCTCAACGACGCAGCCGCTTACAGGCCGCTCATCGTGGCCTATCGCGGCGGCTCACCGGTGAGGCTGGGTGAACTGGGGCATGTCGAAGACAGCGTCCAGAATGACAAGATTGCCGCGTGGTACAATGGCAACCGCGCCATAGTCCTCGCCATACTTCGCCAGCCGGGCACCAATACCATCGAGGTTGTGCAGTCCATAAAGGATATTCTTCCCAGCTTCGAGCACGATCTCCCTGCATCGGTGAACCTCGATATCCTCTATGATCGTTCGGTTCCCATAAAGGAATCGGTCCATGATGTTCAGTTCACTTTAATCCTGGCACTTGTTCTCGTCATTCTGGTGATCTTTGTGTTTCTCCGCAACGTCTCCGCCACGGTTATCCCGAGCCTCGCCCTGCCCATGTCAATTGTGGGAACCTTTGCCGTAATGTACCTTTGCGGTTACAGCCTCGATAACCTGTCGCTGATGGCCCTCACACTGTGCGTTGGATTTGTGGTCGATGACGCCATCGTCATGCTGGAGAATATCGTCCGACACATGGAGCAGGGGGAAGGGGTAATGGAAGCTGCCCTCAAGGGATCGAGTGAGATAAGCTTTACCATACTTTCCATGACACTTTCACTCGTTGCCGTATTCATTCCGGTTCTCTTCATGGGCGGTATCGTCGGAAGACTGCTTCATGAGTTCGCCGTCACGATCGCCGTTGCGGTTCTCATCTCCGGATTTGTATCGCTCACATTGACGCCTATGCTCTGCAGCCGTTTTCTCCGCCCGCCCGGCGAAGCAAAACACGGCCGTCTCTACCAGATCTTCGAACGGTTCTTTGAGGGCATGCTCGGGATGTATGAGATAAGCCTTAAGTGGGCCTTGCGTTACAGGGCGACGACTCTCCTCGTTTCCATCCTGTTCTTAGTGGCTGTCATCGTGCTCTATTTCTATACGCCTAAGGGATTCCTTCCCAGCGAAGACACAGGTCAAATTGTCTGTTTTACGGAAGCGGCGGAGGAGATATCTTTTCAATCCCTTGTTCAACATCAGAGGAAACTCGCCGAGATTGTCGCGGAAGATCCCAATATTAGTGGTTTCATGTCCAACGTGGGAGCAGTGGGAAGCACTGTGTCGACCAACATTGGCCGCATGTTCATACGTCTTAAGCCAAGGAACGAACGTAGTCTAAGCGCCGATGAGGTAATTCAGGAGCTCAGACCCAAGCTGGCTATTGTTCCCGGGATTCGCGTCTTCATGCAAAACCCGCCACCCATAAACGTCGGTGGACTCCTAGCAAAGAGCCAATACCAGTATACCCTTCAGAGCTCAGACATGAACGAGCTTTACAAACACGCGCCTGTCCTGGAGGCGAAGCTCAGAGAGCTGCCGGGCTTCCTGGATGTGACGAGCGACCTGCAGATAAAGAGCCCCCAGATCTACGTAAGGATTGACAGGGATAAGGCCTCGGCCCTCGGCCTCAGTGCCGGTCAGGTGGAGGATGCCCTCTACAGCGCATACTCATCACGTCAGATATCGACGATCTATGGACAGACAAACCAATACTGGGTCATTATCGAGCTTGAGCCGGAGTACCAGCTGGACCCCAACGCGCTTTCCCTTCTTTACGTCCGATCGTCTTCCGGCAACCTCGTGCCCCTCGGCACGGTGGCGACCTTGGAGCGCACCGTAGGACCCCTTACGGTCAACCATTTTGGACAGATCCCGGCCGTAACCGTATCATTCAATCTCGCCATCGGGAAGTCATTGGGCGATGCCGTGGCAGGCGTAGAGAAGACTTCGAGGGCAGTTCTTCCTGCAATAATCACAGGCAGCCTGCAGGGCACGGCCCAGGCCTTCAAGTCATCCATGGCGGGGCTCGGGATACTGATCCTCGTTGCCATCCTGGTAATCTACATCGTGCTTGGCATTCTTTACGAGAGCTACATCCATCCGATTACAATACTTTCGGGACTGCCCTCTGCGGGACTCGGGGCGCTCCTGACGCTGCTGCTATTCCACATCGATCTTAATCTCTATGCGCTGGTGGGCATCATCATGCTGATAGGAATTGTCAAGAAGAATGCAATCATGATGATTGACTTTGCCTTGGATGCGGAAAGGAAGGAAGGCAAGACACCAGAGGAAGCAATCTTCCAGGGTGCTCTCATCCGTTTCCGGCCGATCATGATGACAACCATGTCGGCTCTCATGGCAACATTGCCCATTGCCCTCGGCTTGGGCGCAGGCGCCGAATCGCGGCGGCCTCTGGGAATGGCCGTAGTCGGAGGCCTCATATTCTCACAGATAGTGACCCTTTATATTTCTCCCGTCATATATGTCTATCTCGACTCATTCCAGAAAGCGGCGCGGGGATATTTGCGCCGTTTTCGCGGCACAGCTTAAGCCAATCTTCAATTGCCTGGAGCCGAGTGCGGCAGTTTGTGGCGTGCGCACACGTCGGCACACGCTCCGCCGGAGCGTGTGCGTCCATATTGAAATAGATAACGCCTGCAATCACAGAATGACGGATTTACCTATTCAAGATACCGATATTGCGTGCGGTTATTGAGCCACATAAAACAC
>PLMX01000061.1:8363-16561 GCA_003142635.1 Syntrophaceae bacterium
CTGCTGGGGGAGGATCACTGTTGATACAAGAGTTGTTCTTACAGCCGGACAGAATTTTCAAAGCATGGGCAACGGATTCTTTTGCGATTCTCAGGGTTAAGAATGAAAAATTTCTAGCTTGCAGCAATATTTTCTGGAATTTGCCCGGTACTCTGGTAAAAAATATGATATAGTGTCCGCGAATTTTAAAGGCATTGTCGCAGGAAATAACTATGGGTGAGCGGCTAAGCGTATTTTCTCCCGTCCTTATACGACAACAATGAGGGAATGCATGAACAAGTTAATCGGATCAGTGATTTTAGATATTATCATCGGGGTGATTCTCACGGCCTTGACGGTTGCCGCTTTTTATTTTGAATGGACGCCGACGAAATATTTGGAATACAAAGTTTATGACGCAGTTTCCAATTTGAAGGAGAAAGCTTCCAATTCCCCTATTGTCATCGTAGCGATAGACGATGAAAGCATCGCCAACATGGGGAGATGGCCGTGGCCGCGGGGTTATGTTGCACGCATGATAGAATATCTCAGCAAGTGCGAAGCAAAAGTAATAGGGGTAAATATCATCTATTCTGAAATGGATATGAACCAGGGCCTGACTGAGGTGCGCGATATCCTCAAGAATATAGAGAACGATGCGGGCGTGCTGAAAAATGCGCAGGTCAGCAATATCTATAGCACGCTGAAAGAAACAGAAAAGAAACTGGATAATGATGCAATACTTGGGGCGGCCATTGGAGAGAGCAAGAAAGTCGTATTGCCCTTGGTTTTCATCGTGGGGAGTTCAATCGACAGCAAAGGATCTGAAATCCCGGATTATCTCAAACAGAATTCGGTGCCCGTGGCGACCCAGGAAGGGAGCATACCTGCAAGACAGATTGTTCCGCCGATTCCTGATTTTGCCATGAAAGCCTTCGCTCTGGGGCACATTAACGTCGTTCCCGATGTAGACGGCACAGTACGCAGTGAACCTCTGCTTGTATATTACGAAGGGCGGGCCTACCCATCCTTCGGACTCCAGGTGTCTTTGAAATATTTGAACTACGATATAAGAGATGTGACTATCGCCGGTGGAGTGAATTTTGGAAATAACAGCATCGCCACATCCGACAAGGGTGAGATGCTCATCGGCTTCAGCAAGAGCTTTCCTTATTTCTCTTTCTATGACGTGGCCGGCAACAAGGCGCCTCCGGAGGCATTCAAGGATAAGATTGTTATCATTGCCCAGAGCGCCATCGGCCTCGGCGCTTTAGAGGTTACGCCCATCGGACCCAATGTTCCCTCCTGGGGTATCATAGCCAATGTCGCCGACAACATCCTCTCCGGTGATTATGTCGTGCGCCCGGCTTGGGCATTCCCGTTAGAGATAGGGGTTACCGTTTTCTTTGGCTTGTTCCTGGCATTGGTTATACCCAGGCTGAAGATCAGGTTCAGCGCCATAGCAGCGCTGATAATCCTGCTAATCTGGATCGGAGCGGGGATGTATCTCCTGATAAATTACAGATACTGGGTCAAGCTTGTCCATCCGTCCCTTCTCATGCTGATAGGCTATACCCTGGTGGTTACTAAGGGGTACTTCTTCACGGAAGAGGCAAAGGAGCGCATCGAGGCGGACAGTTACGAAACCAACAAGATGCTGGGGCTATCGTTCCAGGGACAGGGCATGCTTGATTTGGCCTTCGAAAAGTTCTGCAAATGTCCTGTTGAGGATAAGTCGGTAAAAGAGCTGCTGTATAACTTAGGCCTTGATTTTGAGAGAAAGCGGATGTTTAACAAAGCCGTAGCCGTCTATGAGCATATTGCGCAGGCGGGGAACTTCAAGGACATCGAGGAGCGGGCCAAGAAGCTTAAAGCGGCAGGTGATACGATGATATTCGGCCTCGGAGGCGCCAAGAAAGATACAACCTTACTCATGGACGGCGCAGAGACTAAGCCTACTCTCGGACGCTATGAGGTTATAAAGGAACTGGGCCGGGGAGCTATGGGAGTTGTGTACCTGGGCCAGGACCCCAAGATCAACAGGGAAGTCGCAATCAAGACACTGCGATATGAAGAGGTCGATGCGGAGCAGCTTGCGGAAGTGAAGAAGAGATTCTTCAGGGAAGCTGAAGCCGCGGGCAAACTTTCTCATCCTAATATCGTCACTATTTATGATGTCGGCGAAGATTACGACCTTGCATACATGGCGATGGAGCTTCTTGACGGCAGCGACCTTACCAAATATTGCCAGAAGGAGAATTTGTTGCCTCTTGGTGAGGTAACAAAGATTATCACGTCGGTTGCCCAGGCCCTTGATTATGCCCATTGCAGCGGCGTCGTCCACAGGGATATCAAACCTGCAAACGTCATGATCTTGAAAAACGGGGAGGTTAAGGTTACCGATTTCGGTATTGCCAGGGTTATGACCTCTTCAAGTACCAAGACGGGCGCAGTTATTGGAACACCGAGCTATATGTCGCCGGAACAGATTGTAGGTCACCATGTAGATGGTAGATCGGATCTTTTTTCACTGGGTGTAGTATTCTATGAGCTGCTCACTGGTGAAAAGCCGTTTCAGGGGGACAATATCACTACCCTCATGTTTAATATAACGAACTCGACACACGCGCCGCTTAAGGATCTGGCGCCGAATATACCCGATAATTTAATTTCCATTATTGAGAGATTGCTCTCTAAAGACAGAGAGGGGCGATACCAGCAGGGAAGGGAACTCGCCAGTGCCCTTGCTCAATGAACAGTCCTTTAGGAGATAACAGTGGAAATTATTGCTCGCGGCAGAACAGATATACGACTTGTCAGAACCAACAACGAGGATAGTTTTTACATTGATGACAAGGCGGGTATTCTTGCGGTTGCCGATGGCATGGGAGGACATGCATCCGGAGAAATTGCGAGTAAGCTGGCTGTCGATGTAATAAGGGATTATTTTAAGGCGTTTCATGGGGGTCGGGCAGCGCCGGTCGGGAAATTCGATGAAGAGTATTCCGAAATGTCAAAGGCGATCGGCTCTGCGGTTCGTCTTGCCAACCAGGCGATACATGAGGCTGCAAGGAGCAATGCAGGTTGGCAGGGTATGGGCACGACGGTGGCGGCGGTTGTAATCAACAGGAACAGATTGAGTATCGCCCATGTTGGTGACAGCAGGGTTTATCTTGTGCGCGCCGGCGACATCGAACAACTGACCGACGACCATTCGGTAGTCTATGAACAGGTGAAACAGGAGCTGTTAACGCGAGAAGAGGCCCAGATATCCGAGATGAAAAATTTGTTGACGAGGGCCCTTGGCGTGGCCTCAGACGTGGAAGTTGATGTTAGTGAGTTGACTTTGTCTGCCGGGGACATTCTGGTACTGTGTACGGACGGTCTCAGCTCAATGGTCTCCGATGACGATATACTTAGTCTTGCCGTGTCAATGAAAGATCCCGCGCCCGTATGTGACAGGCTGGTAGAACTGGCAAATAAACATGGCGGCAAGGACAATGTAACGGCTATTGTGGTATATGTCAGGAATAAAAGCTGGATTTCTCTTCTATTAAATTTTAAGGAATGGTTCAGGAGGTAATATATGGCGAAGGTTTTGCTCAAATTCAAGGAAGCCGTAATAAAAGAGATACCGCTTGATCAGGACGTCATTACTATTGGGAGAAAAACGGATAATGATATCGTCATCGATAATCAGGCCGTGTCCGGCTATCACGCGCGTATAAAGAAGGAAGGGAATTCGCTATTCATCGAGGACGCCAGCAGCCTGAACGGCACTTTTATCAACGGCCAGAAAATATCTAAAGGCGAATTGCATAACGGGGATGTGGTCTTGATCGGTGTTCATACACTTGACGTCATCCTGGAAAAGGCGAGAGGAACGGATACCAAGGAGGGTTTCGCCCTCCGGGGACGTTCGATGGATGAAACCGTCGTAATCGGCGCGGAAGAGCAAAAAAAAATATTGGCCTCTCAGGACAAGGAGAAGCCCGAGATCCTGGGTGGTTTCATAGTTATTGAAGGATCGACGGACAAGAGGGATTATCTGCTCAAAGAAAGGGTTACGACTATTGGCAAGGAAGACGGTGCAGGCATTCGTCTTAAGGGCTGGTTCGCCCCCCAAGTGGCCGCCCTCATCAATAGAAGGAAGGAAGGGTATTTTATCACGCCTGCAGGTGGAAAAACGCTGAAAGTGAACGGACAGGAAGTCGATCACAAATACGACCTGAAAGACGGCGACATTGTCGAAGCAGGCGGGTTAAAGTTGCAGTATTATGTGAAGGAATAACTTTAAAGCGGATAACGATGACAAGACAAAGACCTACGCGAAGGCAGAAAGACATATCCAGGTTATTGAGGGAAAGGAACCGGCTGCGCAAAGGCTCGATAAAAAAGATCAAGAAGAAATAGCTTTTCATAATCGTTAATGCGGCTGTTTTCAGATCTGACAGGAGGCGCTCTCAAGCGGGACGGCAGGGGGAAGGGCCGCCTTTTTTGTTTGAGAAAAAAGTTTAGCGGCTCCGGTTCATGCTGAGACTGACGGAAGGAAATTACGCATTACGCATTAATATGATGTTTACAGAAGCGGACGCAAGACAGATTGAGAAAGAAGGCCTCACTCGCGAACGGGTGCTGGCACAGATCGACCTCTTCAAGAGAGGCGTTCGTCCGGCCAAGCTCGACAGGCCCTGCACTGTTAATGACGGCATCGTTACCCTTTCGGAAGAAGAGCTGACGAAGATGGTGGCATTGTACGAAGAAGAGCTCGGAATGGGCAGGGAGGTGCTGAAGTTCGTGCCCGCTTCCGGGGCCGCCAGTCGCATGTTCAGGAATTGGTACGTATATCTCGAGAAAGGAACTTTGGATGCGAGACAGAGGGAGGAGTTCGCCGGGGAACTGAAAAAGTTCGCGTTTTATATGGATTTGCGTGACGTAATATTGCGTGACGGCGAAGATCTTGAAAAAATGTTGGAAGAGGAAAGACATGCCGATATCTTGGCCTACATCTTGACAACTAAAGGCTTGAATTACGGCAATCTCCCTAAAGCGCTCTTGAAATTTCATGCTTATGCGGAGGGCAGCCGCAGCGCCCTTGAAGAGCATCTGGTAGAGGCAGCCCTCTATACGAAAGATTCCTGCCGCATCTGCAGGCTCCATTTAACTCTCTCGGAGGAGCATCAAAGAGACGTCGCGGATTACCTGTCCGTGATTAGAGGCTATTATGAGAAGGACTATGATGTAACCTTCGACATCGCACTCTCCACGCAGAAATCGTCTACGAATACCATAGCCGTGGATTTGGATAACCGACCGTTTCGGGATCAACACGGGGAGCTCGTTTTCAGGCCGGGCGGACACGGCGCCCTTCTCGATAATCTGAACGGTATAGGGGGAGACATAGTCTATCTGAAGAATATCGACAATATAGTGTCTGACAAGTTGAAGCCGGTCACCGTATTTTACAAGAAGGTTATCGGGGGCTATCTCATTGCCCTGCAGAACGAGATATTCAGATACCTGCGGTACCTGGATAAAGGTGAACCGGACGAAGAAGTTATCCGGGAACTAAGGTTGTTCTGTGAGAAGAGGCTTCATCTTGTCATGCCGCCGTGGTTTGAAGATTTGCCCCTTACGGGGAAGGGCTCTTTTATTTTTCAGAGACTCAACCGGCCGATCAGGGTATGCGGCATGGTAAAGAATCAAGGGGAGCCGGGCGGAGGTCCTTTCTGGATAAACGGGGAAGATGGAACGCAGTCGCTTCAGATTATTGAGGAGTCACAGATAGATTCGGGATCGGCAGAACAGCGGGCGATCTGGTCACGGGCAACCCATTTTAATCCTGTCGATCTTGTCTGTGGGGTGCGCGACTACAAGTCTGATAAATTTGACCTCCGTGAGTTCGTAGATCGCGAGGCCTATTTCATATCGCAGAAATCAGAAAAGGGCAGGGACCTTAAAGCGCTTGAACTACCAGGCCTGTGGAACGGGTCAATGGCGTTCTGGATCACCATTTTTGTCGAAGTGCCAATCTCGACCTTCAATCCCGTAAAGACGATCCATGATTTACTCAGGGCAGAGCATCTGGCCTGAGTTTCATTTTATCAACCAGCACTCTATGTCATCCCTGAGTGCAGCTTTCACCTGAATGTGACTTGTGGAATCTCCTTTCCGGCAGAGTGCCGTAACTTCCTCATTTTTTGGCGCGTCGCTGTATGAGGCACAAAGGGATGCGGCGGAGAGGATCGTCGTTTCGCCGCTTCCGTAAGGAACGATAACGGTCGGGCCGGGAAATTGCTCCATATGGATAACGGCATCCTCCCCGCAAGAAAGTCTTTGGAGCGTCTCATTCTCGACGCTGTTCCGCCCCACAATAGCTTTGGAAAACTCATTGATTCGAAAGTGTCTGCCGTATTTGAGAAGCTCCAAATCTCTTATCTCGAAATCCATGCCGTGCCGAAAGAGATCTCTCAATCTCTTGGAAAACATGGAGTCAGTAAGAAGGCATCCCCCTGCGGGAGCTGAGTAATGGTCAATGCCGTAGCGCCTCGCCATCTCAATCTGATCCTTCCTTCCCCTTCCTTTAATGGCAAGGAGCCTTTGACGGTCAACCTTGCCTTCGATTTCCGGTCTTGTTGCAGGGAGAAGTAGCGCACTCAAGGGTCTGAGGATATACTCCTGATACCCTGAATTTTTCGCAACTATATGAAGAGACTGTCTGGTCTGGGACATGGGGCGCTGGCCGAGCACCTCACCCGTAAAAATGAAATCAGCCCCTCTGTCTTCCATCATCCTGCCGGCTATTTTGAGCATGAGAATGTGGCAGTCGATGCATGGATTCATGTTCTTCCCGTATCCATACCTGGGGGCCTTTAACATATCAAGGTGTTCTTTCGTAATATCCACTTCCACAAGATGGAGGCCGATTTCTTTTGCAGCCACTTTAGCCTTTTCAGGACTAAAAAAGGGGGTCGTACACGTAACCCCCGTAACCTCAACATCCAGCGCCATGATGACTTTTGCTGCAAGCATGCTGTCCAATCCCCCTGAGAATAGACCTATACCTTTCACTTTCAATATCTGGTTATATTCACCTCCCATTTATTGTTCAGCAGTCCATATATTTCAGAATCTATATCGAAATCGACAAGATAAAGGTCTCCTTTGTCCGGCGTTATTTTAAAGGCGGGGAAGCTGACCGTGCCTGTCGGTTTATCGGTTTTTTCAGGAACTGAAAAGGAGAAGCTGGCAAATGTGAAGGGAATGTTAGCGGCCTGCAGGGCTTTCTCTATAACCGTTCTTTTCGTCTCGCTGCCGTCGAGAATGATTGTCTCCGTGCCCCGGGTTTTCAAACCGTCAAGCAACTGTTGGGGGATTTTTTTTGAGAGAACGATTATTTGCTTATCCCCTTTTTTCGCAAGCACATCGGCCTTGGTAGAGAGGTAAAAACCGCTTGCGGAGGCGTCAAGTATCCCGACCTCAGTATCTCTGCTTGTCTGATATCCGAGTACATTGAGCAGGGAATTGACCAGTTCCGTGTTCGTGCCTGCGTTCATATTTGATATTTGCGGCGGCGCATATTTTTCGTCCGGCGCGGTTGCCACACCTTGTCCATCTAATATCTCTGTTATAATCATGCCGTTTCTCTCGGCATAATGGGTCATGGGCTGGGGCAACAGCCGGGAATTATCTGACACAAATGACAGTCCCTGCAGGTAAGGTTTACCATCATTCGTTTTTTTCATGACAATCCAGTCGAGGGAAAGCTGAAGCGGCGAGCCGGTGCCTATGGTGTAAGGTGTTGTCCTTCTCGTCATTGAATACGCGTTCGAGGCATTGACAATCTTTTGGAGGATTGCAGCGGTATCGTCGCTACTTGCTATCTCAACCGAATGATAATTCTTCCAGTTGGACTGAATCATATTCTTCAGCGTGTCGGGCATGCGATTCCCGAAATCCAAAAAAATCGAACTTGCGTCATCCAGTTCAACAACGGGTATTGTGGAGCAGTCGATAGTAACCTGCCCTAACTCCGGAATGGGAATATAGTATTTGCCGAGCGTTATAAGTGTTCCATTCATTCTGTTGACGACAACTTTTATGATATCAAGATGCGCTCGTGGGAGGATGACGGGTCTGTCCTTGGATTCATCTTTAGCAGACTTAGCGGATGATTCTGCCTCCTGTGCTTTGACCTCCTGTTTAGTAATGACTATGCT
>PLMX01000256.1 GCA_003142635.1 Syntrophaceae bacterium
TATCAAAGCGAAAATCGCCCCGGGTTTCAGCCGGAGTGCATCTTGTTTCCCAGCGTCTCGGGAAGGAACCCGAGGGCGATGACGGCCCCAACATAGAACAGCGCCGTCGTCGCGATTCCGACTGACATACTGAAATGAGTTGCGATCACGGCCAGAATATAAGGCGCCGCGCATGCCCCGAGACGGCCGCTGTTCAGGATGCTGCTGGTCGCCGTGGCGCGGATGCGTGTGGGAAAGAGCTCCGATACCAGAGGTCCCAGGCCAGTGAAAGGTCCGGAGGAAAAGAACGCGTAGACAGGGAGGAACACCAGAAGCGTTGTTTGGTCCTGGATTGACGTGAGTATGACGGTGGCGATGGCTGATGCTATCAGGAAAATATAAAAGGTTTTTTTCCGGCCCAGCTTGTCGCAGATGAACCCAAAACTCAGATACCCGGTAACTGACCCGATCGTTTGGATGGAGATGAAGAGCCCCGTCCGGACGATACTTAGGCCCCTTTCCGTGTACAGCCACGAAGGGATCCAGGTGTTCGTCCCCCACCACGCCATTTGTATGCCCAGGATCATGAGGAAGCAAATGAGGACTCTTCGGCCGTTGCTTCCGTGAAACAACTCGGCGACCGAAAACCGCGTGAGGCTTTTATCCTCTTCGGATAGCGTCGTCGTCTTGGCCAATTTCTGGGCTTCTTTTCGCAGCCTATGAGTTTCCACCCATATCGGGGGATCTTTAATAGTGCGCAGGACGTAGAAGATCAGCACAGATGGCAGCGTCCCCGCAAGGAACAGAGACCTCCAACCATAGAGCGGGATAAGGAAAGCCGAGAGCAGGGCGGCGATGCCGAAACCAGCCCCGAATCCACTCTGCACGATGCCCAGATATTTACCCCGGTGCTCCGGTGGGCTCCATTCGGCTACGAGTGTGGCGCCGATGCCCCATTCCCCGCCGAGGCCCAGCCCCAGAATAAAGCGGATGATCAGCAACTGGAGCCAGCTTTGGGTGAATGCGCAAAGACCGGTCAGGAGGGAGTACCAGAGAATCGTGATCATCAAGGTTCGTTTTCGGCCGAGATAGTCACCGACAATCCCCCATAACAGTCCGCCGACGGAAGCTCCGAGCTGGGTGGAAGTCATCAAGAGGGCGGCAACCGGCATGGTGATATTCCATTCTTTCGAAATGTGGACCAGCACCAGCGCTAAGATCATGAAATCCATGGCATCCATGGCCCATCCCAAAAAGGCGGCATTGACGACGTGCCACGGCATTCGCTGGGGAACGGCCCCTGACCCGGATTCAATCCCATTAATGGGTGTCTCTCCTTTTTTCATTTGTTTCTCCTTTCTTTTTTTAAAGATCATCCCATTATCATCAACCTGAGAGATAGGTCCCGTTGAGCTCCGTCAACCGAATTGGATCCCCTTTGACTCCGGGCTCGGACTGTTTGACGGGCCGACTACCAGTAGATCTCTGTCTGGTTGATTGCCGGGTCGTTAGCCGCCCTGATTCTCGCATCATCGATGACGCCTATGACGATCACGCACTTGATCGATGTGATGGTCCCATTGGTGAGGTGTCCGCCGAAAGTGACGATCTTGTCGTCTATGACCGTGGAGGCCGTGAAGTGGGCATGGACCTCGGGCTCTCCGTTCTCCTTCGTGGCAATCCACCCTGGAAGAGAGACCAGTTCCAGCGGATGATCGATTTCAACGAAAACCCGATATTTATCCTCCATCTTGTAGTCCGGCGGCATGATCTTGGCGTTCCGGAAGACGGCCTTTTTCAGAGCACCTAAAGCGGACAGAAAGACCCCCGACTTGATTTTCTCCCGTTTGACCAGCTCCATAATCCCTTCGCGGAGATCGACGCCGATTTTCAGCTTCCCGACCACCACACGGCGGATCTGAAATTCCCCGGATCTTTCCAACAATTCAGTAGAACCTTCCATGTAAACTCCTTTCTAGAATGTAAGTATATATGAGTGACCAAAACTCCCTCACGAGGATCCTGGGCTACGCATTAAAGAGGTTAGCATTCAGCCATGAATATTTTTGAATGGTCATGCCACTTATAAACGAACGCTTAAAACTGACTGCGCAATGGAGCCGCTGACAAAGGTTTGGCGACACAACGGTTCAAATTCCCAGCGCTGCGGCTGGATTGGTCGTCACCATGGTGCGGATATCCTCAGGATTCAAGCCATAGTTCAGCATGTCTTTTATATAAATTCCCATCTGCTGGGACGGGATTGGATTGAGCCATTGGCCTGCGTCGGTGGACATGATGCAATGTTTCGCGCCGATACCTTCGACTGCTTCAAAAATAGACCTTCTATCAATGGGGTGTCCCACCTGACGGGTGGTGTCGTTGTAAACATGCTCCAGATAGGTGGCACCCATGTCGATCATCTCTTTCATATCTTTAAGGCTATAATTGACAAAGCTTGCCAGCGGATGCGTGACTATAATGTTCTTCACACCAGCGTTGGCCGCTGCCTTGATCGCGATTCTGGCTTCTTTCAGTGTCACGTGACCTGTGGCCAAAATAGCATTCCGCTTGGCGATGAGGCATAAAATCTTCAGAACCTCTGGTTTAAGGGTTTCGTCGTCTTGTTCGAGCAGATAGATCCCTTTAATATCGTCGCCCAGTTCATCTGCCAGGTTTTTCACATGGCTTTTATTTTGGAGAAACTTGCGGGCGTGCAGGGTGGGCAACCACACAATTTTTGCCCCCATCTTCAAGGCAAAGTCCACGGCATGAGGATTCAGTCCGCCGACCGGCAGGTTCAGGGCAATGCCGCCATAAACCGGAAAATCGGTTACATCTGTGGCTAATTGAGCCCGAGCCGCAGTGGGGAAAAAGTGGTTCTTGACGACGATGGCCTGCATGCCCACCTCTTTGGCTTGCATGGCCAGTTCCACGTCATTTTGAATGCGCGGATAAACGTCCGGCGCCGAATGAATATGGATGTCGATGGCACCTTCAAGCAGGTCCATGACCACGGAATCAAAACGTAGTCTCATAGTTTCCTTGTTTCCTTTCGTTTCAAAATCGGGTTAAACTCGCCGCCCTCATAAAAAAGTCCATCTGTTTTATGACGCTGCATTCATCCGTTATTGTGGCATACGAATCACAGAGACGGGATCTGCCCGCCATTGGGGCTTTTACTATGCCATCGATATGATGACTCTTCCGAGACCGTCAAGCTTTGGCGGGCATTTCGGTTGGGACAACCCATTTGCCATATGGGAAATTGCCTACCCTCATGCCCGGTCCGTATTTGGCGCTGACCATGTCATAGGCTTTTTTCAGGGAGTCCACTGCCGGAATCTGGACGGTCTCAAAATCACTGACCCGCTCGGGTTCGGTGACAACGATACAATTCTTTCTGGCCAGCACTTCGATGATAGGCATCCACAGGCACGCATGCCATAGCGCCTGTTTGCCGTAAAATACGTCTTCGTACAGCCGCCGGATGGCCTCCTGGGTTGGTGGCATATAATCTTTAGCGTAACTGTAGTGGGCCAGTCCGCCGGGCGCTGGCGTGGCTAAAATAATCGTCCCACCGTCGCGCACGAAATAGTTTAGGTTGGCAATTGGCCAACAGGAGTGAGCAAAAAAGCGGTCTTCCGGGAAACTTCCGGCGATGGCCACATCCAGTAAGCCACCGGGAATTTTGTTCAGATCGATAGCATAGTGCTCTTTGTATTTGGCCAATGACGCGCGATGGGCGGCAATGGTCTCACCTGCCGTCAGGGCGATGGCCTCCATCTTAGGGTTGAAGATGGCAAGCAGGGACATGTCGAGACCAGACAGCCGGCAGGCTTCCTCGATGTCCTCGCGCATGCGGTTCAACGGCGGTTCATATCCAACTGAACAGGTGGGGCAGGTCATCAGACGATGGTTCCATTCTATAGTTTCAAAGGAGCCAACACCGGGTAAAACCATGCTGCCACCGCCGCCGAACCCCCATAGCGTGGCCTGAGTCATGGTGACTGCCAGACTCAAATCGGCATCCAGCAGGCGGCGATGGATACTGATGGGCGTTCCGTAGCTGGTGACTCCGACAAATTTGAAATCCCAGGTTTCCCGGGGCTTGCTCTGATAAATGGGAATTCCCGAGGACATGATCGTTTCACCGAATTTGCGTGATAATTCGGTTTCGGTCATTTCCCGTAGATTTCCACTGGCCACCAAAATTTCCACCGATTTACCAGTGCGTTTGATTTCATCCAGAATCGGCGGCAGAATTTTATGTGCCGGTGTCAGGCGTGCGAAATTATCCATTAATATAACGACTTTGTTGGCTTTTTTCAGACGCGTGGAGAAAGAAGGGCCAGATACAGGTTGTTCCAGAGTCATCATGATCGCCTGATTCAGGTTTTCAATTTCTCCAGGAAATGAAATGTCCGTATCCAGCACCAGGTTTTGATCGGAAATTTCAAAATCCAATCTTCCCTTGATTCCGTAGGGCACATGTATTGTGGGCATGGTATTGATCCTTTCTTAATGTGAATATGTTTTGTCTTCCTTTTGAGTTTCCGCGCCGTCGGCGTATGGTTCTCGTTCTGGGGTCACCCTCATCCGCCACCCAGAGCCAGGGGAAAAGCCACCTCGTCTCCATCGCTAACCGGTGTTTGCAATGCGTCGCTGCGATTGAAGTGGGCCGGTTGGCGATTGTTGACAAATACGCACCAAATTGAAATGATAGGCCCGTCTGTTTCGAAGAGACATCTACGGAAATTTTCACCGAATTTTTCGGTTAGCTTCATGATAAGGTCTTTAACCGTTTCCAGGCCATCTGCAGGGAGCTCAACCCGGGAGGCTCCAATAGCCTGTATTCAGGGGCGGATATAATTTTACATAAACACTCATCAGCATGTTCCGCTTTGCTCATTTAGCCAGCTTGCCGCGTATCGCAAGATCATCTGCGATATCCGTCAAATCGAGCCTTTCAAGGGTTTCCCGTTTCGGCAACCCGGTTTTCTTTTCGTACCCGCGATCATCGTAATACTCATCCAGAATGGCTTCGAACTTGCCACGATCCACAACAGCCCCGCCACTGGGACCGTCCCCCTTAAGGGGCTCTTCAAAGAAGCGTTTGGGAATCATGTCGTCGGCACGAGTCGCCCCGCAGCGGGTGTTATAGGACTTTTCGATATTCCAGGTCCGCTCGCCCACTTTCAGCATGTCTTGCTCGCTGAGGTTGCGACCCGAGCAGGCATTATAAAAGTCCGTGGCCAAGGTCACGCCTTTTTCATACAGCCAAGGGAACGTGCTCGAACGATAATAGGCCCATTTACAGAGCCCCAGGATATCGCCGAGGGTTACAAAATCTTCGCTGAACTTCAGCATCCGCCCTTTGCCTTTCAAGCCATATTTAATGTCGACGGCTTCTTTGCTGCCCCACCACTTTTCCGCCTCTTCGGGCGTCATGATCTGNNTCCCTTGGCCAGTATCTTGGCAAGATTGCCTTCCCCCATGGCGATGCGGCGGGTCAGTTCCAGAAATGAGGCCACATTACCAAAATTCAGCCTCAAACCGTCGGTATCTTTTTCAGTCAGTATGCTGTTTTCAAAGCATTCCATGGCGAAGGCCACCGTATTGCCGGCGCCTTCAATATCCAGACCGTAATGATTGCACATACTGGCCCAGGCAATTACTGACTCAGGATCTTTGATGCCACAGGTCATTGAACGGGCAATGGTCTCCCATTCGACTTTGGCGATCGTCCCGCCAAATGGCCCGAAAACGATACGATAATCGCGTCGGCAACGAATTGGACAGGCAATGCAGGCCCCGGCCTTGATTTGATAATCGCCCCGAAAAACTTCCGGATCCAGGCCTTTCCAATCGTATTCACCGTAATTCCAGTTTTCTGCACCGTGGATGCCGAACTTAACCCGGTGGTACATAAATCGGCAAGAGCCGTATTTCGTTCCAGCAATCGTGTAGGGATCTGTTTTGATGATCTCGATATATCGCTGATAGGCATTTTTGAGGGCCGGGATGTCAACGACACCCACATCGTGGGTTCCCCTAGTCGTAATTGCCTTGAGGTTTTTTGATCCCATTACCGCCCCTAAACCGCAGCGGCCACTGACGCCTTTATCGGCACCATTGTGAAAAACGGCGGATATATAGGATAGATTCTCACCCGCAGGCCCGATACAGACGGTCTGCAGCTCGAGCTTTTTAAGATCGCTGCGCAGGCGGACATGTGTCTGAGAAGTTAGCAGACCCCAAAGATGACGGGCATCACGTATTTCCACCCGATCATCATCAATGGCCAGATAGACCGGTTGGGCAGCTTTACCCTGCACAATTAAGGCATCGTAACCGGCCCGTTTCAACTCCCCACCCCATTGCGCGCCAGAATGTCCATCCCCATGCATATCAGTCAGCGGCGACCGGCAGGTCACGGTGGTCCGGCTCGCTGTTGGCACGCCCGTGCCGTGAAGAGCTCCCGGTGCAAAGATGAGGCGGTTTTCCGGATATAGCGGACCCACCTCGGGAGGCACTTCGTCATAAAGAATCTTGGATGCGATCCCTCGGCCGCCGATAAAACGTTCGATATTGTCCTGGCCAAACTCTTCGGTGGTCACTATACCAGAGGTTAAGTCAACCCTCAGAAGCTTTTTTGCATAAGAATTCTTAATGTCGGTCATGGTGGGCTATCCTTTCCTTTCCGGGTTTTTCATCACCGGATTTTCGCCTGCGGGCGAGGAGCGCAGGTGATCATCGTCGGTGGCCAGAAGTGCAGCAAAGCGGCGGCGGTTATATTCAGACGCTTCAACATTGTCTGCTGCTCCCAGAACATTGGATGGGCAAATGGCCACACACGCGGGCTCTTGCCCCTTGCAAAGATCGCATTTAATGGCCTTGCCCTCGACCGGATCCATGGTGATAATCCCGAAAGGACAAGCCCCGACGCACTCCCTGCACCCGGTACATTTTTCTTCATTGACAGTGACGATGTTCAGTTGCTTGTCGAAAACGAGGGCATCGAATTGACAGGCAGCCTGGCAGGCCGGATTCTGACATTGCTGGCAGGTGACGGGAATGTCTATCCCGGTTGCCATTTCGACCAGACGGATCCTGGATCGCAACGGATTGAAAGCGCCGGTATGTTGTAAAGAGCAATACAGTTCGCAAAGGCGGCACCCGCTGCAAATTCCGGTGGCCTCCCACGGACGGTTCGTATAAAGGATTCGTCTTTTCTTCGCCATAGCTTAAACTCCTTAAGATAATTCAGTTTCGTTGAAAGCCGCTGACAAGATCGAGGATAGTTAGAAGCTCAGGCCCCGCATCTTCTTGATCAGTTCGCGGGGCGTGCGCTGTGTTGTCTCCATCTGATGAATGAGGGGGCAATCTCCGTCTCGGCAAATTTTGTCCCGGTCTCCTTTAGATGGAAACAAGCGTACTATCATAAACAAAATCGCTTACACGATTGTCGACACTATTGGCTTCTATTATTTTATGTAAATATTGTCAAGCTTTTTTGCAGGACTGCTGAAAAAATAGACGTCTCGGGGGAATGCCATTTCGGAAGGGCCCCGCAAGCGGTAGCGCATAGCATTTTTTCATGTTTCAGCTGAAAATGCCTGACATGTTGCATCATCGGCAAGGCATCCTTCTCGGCGGATGAGTTTATTTTTCTGTTAGCTAAAATTTAA
>PLMX01000068.1:0-213 GCA_003142635.1 Syntrophaceae bacterium
CAGGGCGCTATCCACCGCCGTCAAAACCCGGTAGGTGTCTTCGGAAAAATCCTGATGGCCCGGCGTATCCAGGAGATTGATCTCATAATCCCGATAGGTAAAATTCATCACGGAGGTAGAGACGGAGATGCCCCGTTCCTTTTCGATCGCCATCCAGTCGCTGGCGGCGTAACGCCCCGCCTTGCGGGCTTTGACCGCCCCCGCCATCTGGAT
>PLMX01000068.1:234-5291 GCA_003142635.1 Syntrophaceae bacterium
TTCCTTTTGATGATGCACTGCTTTATTTCTCCTATCCGGTGGTTTCCGGCAACAAAAAAAGGGCCTACCGGCCCGTTTGCGGCGTTTCCGTACACTGAAAGGATGCCCTTGTCAACCCCTATTTTCCCCGGCCTCTCTTAGCAAGACCTCGTGATGACCTTCCTGCATGGAATAACTGCTGCGCCGCTACGACATGGATCTTGCAGGAAATACCTTGCCAGACCATGTGGAGAGGCAAGCTCGACCACTCGCTTCTGATAAATCATATCTTCCTGTAACAAAGCATCCGGCAATTTTGACGGAGATCACCCCTTTCAAACAGTAATCCTTGTTGACGGAAATACATACCCAGCTGTCTTAACGGAATCTACATGATTACAGCGGGGAATGATAAGCATTGGTTCATATAGTTTTTCACTGTCCATCAAAATTCCCTTGACATTTGAAATATTTAGGAGCTTCATGCAACATGTGAGCTAATTCATTGACTAATTTATAACCCTACACCCCGGGAGGGTGCTATGGACTTAAGATCGAAACCCCGATTCTCAAAAAGAGAGCGGGGTTTTGTGTTTTAGATAGGTATCGAGGGAAACAGGTTTACTCGACTCAGAGATTCATAAATATGGACCAATTATAAAGCAAGGATGCTCTCATGGAAAAAGGAAAGATCACCAGTTCAATTTATTATCGGTGGTTTGCCATTTTCTGTTTAGTGGTCGTTGGGTTTATTTCCCTTGGCATTCTCTATTACCACTATGAGGCTGACCTCATAAGGAATGATAAATACGAAGATATATCCACGATTGCTAAATTAAAGGTCAATTCTATAGATGAATGGCGAAGATACAGGCTTGCTGATGTTAAAAGGGCATCTATCGGTCGCCTTGTAAAAAGGGATATGGTGCGCTTGTTTCAAGATCCAACAAACCCCAGCACCAGAGCATCCCTTCAGATACAGTTGGATATAAACAAGAAAGACACTGTCTATGCAGATACCCTTTTTCTGGATACAAAGGGTAATATCCTGTTATCGGACAATCCCAATCCCGCCCCTGTTGACCAGACCACAATGAAGGCAATAGAGGTTGCCCTTAAAGACCGTAAGGGGGGGGGGTCTGAGCGATTTTTTCCGCGATCCTGAAGGTATTATTTACATAGATGCCGTAGCACCAATCCTTGATTACAGTGGCCAGCCCATAGCGATTACGGTCCTACGGAGCAAGGCGGCGGACTTCCTCTACCCCTTAATTCAGTCATGGCCTACTCCCAGCAAGACCGCCGAGACACTCCTTGTTTGCCGGGAGGGTGATTCTGTCCTCTTCCTAAATGAACTGAGACACAGGTCTAATACAGCCCTTACCCTGAGATTTCCCCTTACCGATACCTATCTTCCGGCCGTTCAGGCTGTTTTAGGCAAATATGGCAAGTTCTTTGGTAAAGACTATCGGGGGATAGATGTGCTGGCCGTCACGCAACCGGTTCCTGATTCTTCCTGGTCCATCGTGGCGAAGGTAGATGCGGATGAGGTATTGGCCGAGGTCAAATACAGGGTGTGGGCAGTAAGCATCATAATCTTCCTTTTCATCCTGATCGCGGCAGGGGTAATCATCAGTATTTATCGAAATCGACAAGAAGGTGAGCGCAGAAAGATGGAGAAGGCGCTGCGGGAGAGCGAGGTAAAGCACCGGGCACTCATTGAAACCACCCAGACAGGCTACGTCATTATTGATCAGGTTGGTTTAGTACTTGATGCTAATCCAGAATATGTGCGTCTTACCGGACACCATGATCTGAGCGAAATAGTTAGCAGAAGCGTCATCGAATGGACCGCCGATCATGAAAAAGAAAAAAATGCAGCGGCCGTCGGGGAATGTTTTAAGAAAGGATATATAAGAAACCTGGAAATTGACTATGTGGATTCAAAGGGCAGTTTCACCCCCATTGAGATCAATGCAACATACATGGAATCAGAGGGAGTGGCCCAGATCTTAACACTATGTCGTGATATCACCGACCGCAAGCGAGCGGAGGAGGCGCTGAGCAATAGTGAAGGCCGCCTACACACGCTGGTGCAGACTATCCCTGACCTGATCTGGCTGAAAGACAAAGATGGCGTCTATCTCTCATGCAATACAATGTTCGAGCGTTTTTTCGGTGCCGGGGAAGCGGACATCGTCGGAAAAACCGATTACGACTTTGTAGCCCGGGAACTTGCCGACTCCTTCCGCGAGCATGATCGTAAGGCCATGACGGCGGGGAAGCCCACCAGCAACGAAGAATGGATCACCTTCGCAGACGATGGCCATCGTGCCTTGCTGGAAACCATCAAGACGCCGATGAACGATGCCCGGGGAACACTCATCGGCGTGCTTGGTATCGGTCGCGACATCACCGAGCGCAAGCGGGCGGAGGATTCGTTGAGGGAGAGTGAGAAAAGATTAAGAGAAGCACAAAAAATGGCTCATCTGGGTTTCTGGTACTGGGATGTAAAGACGGGCGATGTCGAATGGTCAGAGGAAGTATTTAATATTTTTTGTCTTGATCCGAAAGAATTCACTCCGCACATTGATTCAATCCAATCATTATCTCCGTGGCCCGAGGATCATCAGCGTGACCAAGAGTTAATAAATCGAGCGATTGAGACTCATGATCAAGGTTTCTATGAACAAAAATTTCTTCGTCCAGATCAGAGTATTGGATACTACTACTCGACTTTCCAAGGTAACTACGATGAAAATGGCGATCTCTTTTCGATTGTCGGGACGGTGCTGGACATCACCGAGCGCAAGCAGGCGGAGGATGATTTGAAGCAGGCCGAAGAAAGATACCGGGGTATCTTTGAAAATGCCCAGGAAGGCATCTTTCAGTCGAACGATGAAGGCAGGTTTTTTACGGCCAACCGGGCACTGGCAACCATGTTGGGTTATGATTCTCCTGAAGATCTCATGACAACCGTCATCAATATTCCGAAACAGCTCTATGTGAACCCGGAAGATCGCAAAGTATTATTGAAAATGATAGAAGAACAGGGGGCGGTAAGGGGATTTGAAACTCAGTTTTACAGAAAAAATGGCAGCATGATCTGGGTATCTGTGGATCTGCAAGCTGTCCGTGATACAGGAGGACGCGTCCTTTATTATGAAGGGTTCAATGAAGATATAACAATAAAAAGAGAGAGTATCGAACGGATGAGAAAGGCTCTGGGCGCGACCGTCCAGGCCATGGCCATGACCGTTGAAACGAGGGATCCCTATACGGCGGGTCATCAACGCAGAGTCGCCGACCTGGCCCGTTCTATTGCTACGGAGATGAACCTTCCCGCCGATCAGATCGATGGGATCCGCATGGCTGCCACCATTCATGACCTCGGCAAGATATCCGTTCCGGCAGAGATACTCAGCAAGCCGACAAAATTAACAGCATTAGAATTCAGTCTCATCAAAACCCATCCTCAATCCGGTTACGATATATTGAAGGACATTGACTTCCCCTGGCCTGTTGCCAGGACAGTACTGGAGCATCATGAAAGGATGAACGGTTCCGGATATCCGAATGGTTTAACCGGAGACGATATTCTCATCGAATCACGGATCCTGGCCGTGGCAGATGTGGTAGAATCCATGGCTTCCCACCGTCCTTATCGTCTCTCCCTTGGCATAGAGGCAGCCTTGCAGGAAATCGAGAAGAATAAAGGAACCCTTTACGACAACACTGTCGCCGATGTCTGTTTGAGGGTATTTCGGGAGAAGGATTATCAACTTCCATGCTGTATTGATGGCAACCCTATTTCAGCCATCGAAAATCTTTTAAATTCAGGTGCAGTCCCATGAAAGATCAATCCAAGACAAAACAGGCATTGATTCAGGAACTGGCTTCTCTGAGAGAGAGTTACGGAACTGGAGCAATCTGAATCAGAGCGAAAGCAGCTGGACGACGTTCTGCATCTTGACAGCGAGATTTTGGCGCACATGGTGGAAAGTGTACATCTGGTTCGCGTTGACGATGGCGTGATTGTTTATACAAATCCTCGCTTTGATAGCGTGTTTGGTTACGATCCGGGCGAACTGGTCGGCAAACACGTGAGTATTATCAATGCTCCGGGCGGAAAAACTCCTGAGGATGTTGCAAACGAGATTATCAAAAGTCTTAAACAAGCGGGAGTATGGGAAGGTGAAGTACACAATATCAGAAAGGATGGAATCTCATTCTGGTGTCATGCCGATGTTTCAACATTTAAGCATCCACAATACGGCGAAGTGTGGATATCGGTGCATCGGGACATCACCGAGCGCAAGCAGGCGGAGGAGGCTTTGAAGGAAATGGAAGCGCAATATCGCAACCTTTTCGAGAATGCCAACGAAGCCATTTTTGTGGCTCAGGATGGCTGGTTGGTATTCCTCAATCCGATGTCCACTATGATGATCGGTTATTCCGGCAAGGAACTCATGGCAAAGCCATTTACTGAGTTCATTCACCCTGATGACCGTGAGATGGTTATCAACCGGCATTCCAGGCGAATGAAGGGCGTGGAGATTCCTTTCCCCTATTCTTTTCAGATTATCCACAAAGACGGCAACAGCAAGTGGGTAGAAGTGAATGCCGTTTTGATAAACTGGAAAGGGAAACCGGCCACTCTGAATTTTCTGAGTGACATCACCGAGCGCAAACAAGCGGAGAAAGCCTTACGCGTGAGCGAAGAACGATTCCGTCTTCTGTCTGAAGCAGCGTTTGAAGCCATTGCCATTCACGAGGAAGGTGTCCTCCTCAATGCGAACGACCAATATTTCAAAATGTTTGGGTACGAACCGGGCGAAGCGCTCGGGAAAGAGATGATCTCCATGACTATTGCCCCTGAAGCCATAGAGTTCGCGAAAAAACAAATAGCCACAGATGGTCTGGGACCTTACGAATTCATTGGGCTCAGGAAAGACGGGACAAGGTTTCCGGCAGAGGCAAACGTTCGCAAGATGGAATACAAAGGACGCAATGTCAGGTTTGGAGCCATCCGTGACATCACCGAGCGCAAGCAGGCCGAGGAGATAATCAAGGCATCC
>PLMX01000142.1 GCA_003142635.1 Syntrophaceae bacterium
CAACAGGCCCTTTAGTCCTGCGACGAATGGCTTACCTGAAGGTGCGCAGCCACAAAACATTTATGCATAAACTAAAGCCGATCCATCGCGATCTTGTTATTTGCTTTTTCCTTGTCCTGGTTACCGCTGGCGTATTCTGGCAGGTGAGCAGCTTTGACTTCGTCCGCTATGATGATGACAAATACGTCACCGGGAATCGCCATGTGCAGGTGGGACTCACCGGGGGCCACATCGTCTGGGCGTTTCAATCGGTCTATGCCAACAACTGGCATCCCCTGACGTGGCTCTCGCACATGCTCGACTGCCAGCTCTTCGCAATGAATCCTGCTGGCCACCATCTCACCAATTTATTTTTCCATATAATTAACACGCTTCTGCTTTTCTTTCTTGTAAAGCGGATGACGGATCTTCCCTGGCGGAGCGCGTTTGTGGCCGCGCTGTTTGCCGTCCATCCCCTTCACATCGAATCCGTGGCATGGGTGGCAGAGCGCAAGGATGTGTTAAGCACATTCTTCTTCATGATGACCGTCTGGGCGTATGTCCGCTATGTGGAGCGTCCGGGCTTTTATCGCTATCTTGCTATTCTTCTATTCTTTGTCCTCGGGCTCATGTCTAAACCGATGCTGGTGACCCTGCCCTTTGTCCTGCTTCTCCTGGATTTCTGGCCCCTGGGCCGTTTGCGCCTGGATGGGACGGTCTTACGCAGAGATCCAGGCGATATGACAGTCATGGGGGACGGGACCGGGAAGAGGTCAGTCATGGGACTGATTATTGAAAAGATTCCCCTCTTCATCCTCTCAGGCGCATCCGTATGCGTTACACTGTTTGCGCAGTGGTCCGGTATTGCCCCTATCGTGTCGCTGCCGTTTGCTGCACGGATCAGCAATGCCCTTGTCTCTTATGTATCCTACATCGTAAAAATGATCTGGCCTCACGACCTCGCGGTATTATATCCGTATCCGGATGCAATCCCCGCGTGGCAAATCGGCTTCTCCATTTTGCTGTTGATTCTGATTACCGCAATTGCGGTGCGTTTGAGGAAGCGCTATCCTTATGCGATAGTCGGGTGGTTGTGGTATCTGGGCACTCTCGTGCCTGTCATCGGCCTGGTACAGGTCGGACACCAGTCCATGGCGGATCGGTACACATATCTGCCCATGATCGGACTATTTATAGCAATCGCGTGGATGGTGCCGGACCTGCTGGCCCGCCGGCGTTTCCATCGCCTTGCCCTTGCCGTGCTCGCAGTGTGTGCAATTGCGGCTCTGATGACTGCATCGCTGTTTCAAATCCGCTATTGGCAAAACAGCACAACCCTGTTTGCGCGCGCCCTCAGCGTTACAAAAAATAATTTTATAATCGAAACAAATATGGGCGCGTCTCTCGCGGAAGAAGGCAAATTCGGGGAAGCCATCGCACATTATCAAGAGGCTCTGAGAATCAGGCCGGATGATTTTGAAGCCCGTTACAATCTGGCCAATGCCCTGGCGAGACAGGGAAAACCGGAAGAGGCCGTTTCTCACTATGCCGTTATCCTGCAGACACAGCCTGCTGCAGCGGCAGTCCACAACAACATGGGAATAGCACTGTCTCAATTGGGGCGAACCGGTGAGGCCACTGATCACTTTCGTGAAGCGCTCCGCATAAAACCAGATTTTCAGGATGTGGGATCGAACCTGGAAAAGGCGCTCGTGGGGCAGGCAAAAACGAAAAAGCCGGCTCCCGAAAAAGTAGTCATTCAACCGGCGGACCCGAATAGCGCCGAAGGGCAGCTGCGTATGGGCCTCTCTCTCTTTCAGGAGGGCAAAGCCGATGAGGCCATCCCCAGGTTTGAAGAGGCGCTGCGGTTAAATCCGAAGCTCGCGGCGGCTCATGTCTCGTTGGGCTTGATTATGGCGCAGAAGCGTAACCTCGATAAAGCGATCGAACATTTCCGCAAGGCCCTCAAGATCAAGCCTGATATTGCAGAGGTCCACAACAGCCTGGGCGTAGCTTTGACATATAAGGGGGCTTTGGATGAGGCCGTGGAACATTTTGAGACGGCCTTGAAGATCAATCCAAAGCTTGCGAAAGCGCATAACAGCATCGCGGTGGCGCTGGCGCAGAAGGGCAAGACGGACGAGGCAATCAGCCACCTCAGGAAGGCTTTGCAGCTGCAGCCCGATTATGAAGAAGCAAAAAGAAACCTGAAAGTTCTGCTCGAAATGCAGGGCAAGTAGTCATAAGGGCAGCCTCAACCCCCTTCAAAAAAATCCCCCTCCATTCCCCTTTACGAAAAGGGGAGGCATTAAGGTTTTCCCTTCTTGTCATTTCGACCGAAGGGAGAAATCTTTTTCTCGATACGGGAAGACATCAAGATTTCTCAGTTACTACGTTCCTTCGAAATGACAAAAAATAAAAATGATGTCATTCCCGCGCAGGCGGGAATCCAGGATTCCTGTCATTTCGAGCAACGCGAGAAATCTTTTTTCCTGCTTGAGGGAAAAACATTAAGATTCCTCACATTCCCCTTCACCATGTTCAGGGCTTCGGTTCACCGGGATGACTACGACCAGTGGAGTGATTAGATAATTAGTGGTGACCGGAAGAACGCTGTTCAGTACGTATAGGTGATCGCGCCGCCGGCGGAGAGTCTTTCGGAATATTGTCCTTCGACGTTCATGCGGAAGCCCTTGCCGAGGGGCAGGTCGATCCCAGCAAACCCTCCGGCATTCGTCTTATTCTTAATCGTAGTATCCGCTGTTGAAAATTGAAGACCCGGCACGTTTGTAGAGAGTGATGCCGTTGCCTCCGAATAATAGACGTAAGGACCGGCATATAGCCTGATACCATACGGGACGGTCGCCTGAAAACCAATACCGAAATTCACATCCCACAGATCATTCACGCTGAGCACCGCCCTATAAGGAGTCCCGCCGTTTGCTCCCGAAACATCGTCTTTGAGACTGTTGAAGGAATATGATCCCTGTACAAATGCCCCCATTCCGAATGTCTTGCTGAAAGGATAGAACAGTTTCGCTCCGAGGGTGCCGAAAAATTTCCAGTTCTCGTCAAAATCATTATTGGATATCGTAGTCAGAGCGCTTGAAGAGTTGAAGGCATCCTGTATTTTCAGATTCGCAACACCTATCCGCCCATATATGTCCCAGCGATTTTGCGCGCCGTAGCCTGCTTCCGAGTAAACCTGATCCTGCCCGGTCACGAATTCTGCGCCATTCTTGTAAATATCTTCATGATGCCAGTAGCCGATAGCCGTGTGTAATCCTCCCGCTTCCCTGGCGATGGGTTGGGGTGGGCCGAACGGTCCGCCGGCCGCGGCTATTCCTTGCGCGGCAAGGATAATGAATATTGATATGGCGATTATTCTGAGAGTTCTCGTATGAATTTCTGCCTTGGATTTTTTTGTGTTCTTTCCGCCCGGGCCCGTCATCTCTCCATCCTCATTCCACTCGGAGCAAGTTCCTCTATCGGTGCACCCCTCAACTTTATCTTCTTCCAGCGATACTGGACGTAGGCGTCGCGGACTGCCACGTAGGGATCGATGGCCGCCGACTTCAGCGCTTCATAGTCGCCGATCCTGAGAGACGTCCTGTTCACCTCCTCGTATGACCTGACTACGGGCCATACATACCACGGGGCGATCAAACTCATATAGGAGGGGGGATAGAGGAAATATTCGCCGGCTATGTCAATGGAATCCCGCGCACTGGAGGATCCTAAGAGGGGCCAGACAATGTAGAAACCTTGTCCCACTCCCCATATTCCGAGTGTCTGTCCCAGGTCCACATCCTGTTTCTGGAGATTCAAATCCTTGCCG
This sequence comes from Syntrophaceae bacterium, assembly GCA_003142635.1. Taxonomy (GTDB): domain Bacteria; phylum Desulfobacterota; class Syntrophia; order Syntrophales; family UBA2185; genus Fen-1135. The sequence continues at coordinate 3,818 of PLMX01000142.1, forward strand.
GCTGCGGGGTCCATAAGCCCCCCGATGCCCCAGACGGTGTTTACCGTGAAGCGCCCGACTTCCGTGGCCGCGCACTTTGCGTCCGCCTGCAGCAGGCAACTCAGGAAACGGATCGGGAATCCGAGGTTGGAGAAGAAATTTTTCACGCTCACCCTGGCTTCTTCCGGAACGACTGCTTTGTATCTCTGCGCGACAGGCTTGAGGAGCCAGAAGTAAAGCTTGTCATTGAATTCGAACATGGATCGGTTGAAAGGCTCGATGGGGTCTGCGATTGCCGGAGCCTGTTCCTCCTTCACCTCTTCCGCGTAATCCAGGCTCGCATCGTTATTGATAGTCCCCTTTTCAGGGCTTACCGGCGCCTCAGGCGGTTTTACAGACGTCTTCTCCGGCGCGGGAGCAGCCGGGGCTGATTGCGCCTGGGAGGCCGCGGCCGGTGTTGCAGGCGAAGATGCGACTTGAGGGGCGTGAGCACACCCCACAGCGATAAAGGTAAACAGCATGATCGCAAACAAGAAATATTTCATCAGATGGAACCACTCTTCAGAAGTTGTCGCTTCTCACACCCTATTGCGCATTCACCTTTTTTCTGAGGATCTCAATCAGCTGTTCGGGCGTATTTTTTGCCAGGATGTCATTAAACTGGGTGCGGTAATTTTGCACCAGGCTCACATTCTCTATGGTAACGTCGTATACCTTCCAGGCGCCGTCCTTAAGGATGACTTTGTAGGTAATCGGGATTTCCTTCGATGCGGTGATCACTTTCGTCCTGACCTCCGCCGTGTTGCCGGAGACCATTGATTCCTTGGTATACTCGATCTTCTCGTTAGTGTAAGAAAGGATCCTGTCGGCGTATGCCTTCTCCAAAACCTGTTCAAACAGCTTAACAAACTCCTGGCGCTGGGCGGCATTCAGCTTGTTCCAATTCATCCCCAGGGACCTCCTGGAAAGTTCGACTTCGTCGAACATACTGACATAGATGGCCCGGAGTTTATCTTTCTTCATCTCCTTGGCAGACGGGGCTTTGAGCTTCGGGTCGCGCAATACATCGAGAACCTTGTCGGCATTCATCCTGACCGCATCCATCGGCGGACCGGCATAGACCGCAGTAGTTATCAGAAAGAACATCAGGATGCTTAATCCAACAAACAGTCGCTTCATGGCTTTACCTCAGAATTATTTTTTTTGGCATCATCTGTTTTCTTGACATCGCCGAAGGCATACTTGCCGATAAGCTCGGCAATATCTATGGCCGGCTGCGTCTCCGTAATGGCGCCGCCGGGTTCAAGGACTGTACCTGCGCCGCCCGGATCGATGCTGATGTACTTGTCGCCTATGAGCCCTTCCGTTTTGATGGAAGCGATGGCATCATCATAAATCTTAACATCCTTCTTTATTCGCATTTCAACAACTGCCCTTTGATCGCTCTGATCCATGGAAAGATTCTCCACACGTCCGATATCGAGACCAAGCATGTTTACAGGATTGCCGACTCTCAGTCCGGAAACGGACGTGAATCGTGCATATATTGAGTAGGAGTTATCGCCAATCAAGGATACGTGGCCAAGTTTTACGCTCATATATGCTATGCAGAGCAGTCCGAACACGACGAAGATGCCGACAGTTGTTTCCATCAGGTACTTTTTCATGTGTTTACTCCCCGGCGGCGCACCGTAGCCGGCCAATTTCTTTCTGCTTACTTTCGGCAGACGCTATAATGGTTTCTATTTCTGCAATGGGCTGTCCCTGGGCCAGTCCGGCGAGGATGATGAAGTCAACGCACGTCCCCGGTGCCGCTCGCTCGCGGGCCTCCGCCCAAATTTCCGCAATTCCGTGCTCCTGAAAATCCTTGACAAAATCCTCCAGCAGATCCTCAGCCTCGTCCAGTTCCGAATATGGAAAGACCGTAACGAATTCATTGATGCTGCGCCGGGTGGAAAATCCCCCTATGGCGCCAAAGTGCTTGTCGATATACACTCCCATAGACTGTATAGCCTCCTGTGCCGATTCGTGGCCCAGAGTTTCTATGATGTTATCCAGCGATTCCAGCTTAAAAACCGCTACACAGTATGTATCCTTGAGAGATCTTCTTTTCATCTGACCATGATACATAACTTTGAACTGCCGCTTGGAGTGCAGCCCCGTTAATTCCTTTTGCAGGCCTTCCAGGCTGCGGATGACCTCGTCTTTGAAAGGATGGTCGAACTCTTCAAGCTCCTCCGGAGTACCCTGGAAAACGATATTGTGTTCGTATAGGGCAAGGATGCGGTTTGAGATGAAGTACACATCCGGGATCTCATGGCTGACCACGATCGCCGTAAATCCAAATTTTCTCTGGTACTGGGCAATCATGCTCAGTATGGCATTTTTTCGTACAGGGTCCTGGCCGGAGGTGGGCTCGTCAAAGAGGACGATAGTGGGATCAATCACCAGTGCACGGGCCAGGGCCGCCCGCTTCTGCATGCCGCCCGACAGCTCGGAAGGAAACTTGCGGGATGAGTCGGTGAGTTCCGTCTGCTCAATTCTTGCCATGACCTTGCGGTCGATTTCAGCTTTTGTCAGGGTTGTCCTTTCCCGGAGGGGCAGGGCGATATTTTCATAGACCGTCATGGAGTCGAAGAGGGCGTTGTCCTGAAACATATAGCTCATCTGGGCCAGCGAGGCATCCACTTCGCTCTTGCTCATACCGTTGAGCGGTTTGCCGCGGAAGAGAATAGTTCCCTCATCAGGCTTGATGAGCCCGATGATGTGCTTGAGGAGAACCGTCTTGCCCCCACCGGAGAGTCCGATAATGGTCGTTACCTCTCCTTCATAGATTTTGAGGTTAACGCCTTCGAGTACAGTCCGCCTTCCGAAGCGCTTCGTGACATTTTTGAATTCAATTAAAGGAGTATCCATGGGCCTCTCTATATCAGTAGAGATGTCACTATATAATCCGCCACAAGAACGAGCACGGAGGAAAGCACGACGGCCGAGGTGGTGGAAAGGCCGACGGCCTTGGCGCCATGGCTGTCCTGGCGCATGTGTGCGAAATAGCCCTGGTAACAGCAGACCGTAACTACGATCACCGCGAAAACCACCGCCTTGACAAAACCGTCCGTGAGGTCTTTCATCTCCAGGCTGGACTGGACGCGATGTAAGTATGTGCCCGCGTTAGCGCCAAGGAGCACCACTGCCGAGGTGTAGCCCCCGATGATGCCGATGAGATCGAAGAGCGCCGTGAGCAGGGGGAAACTGATGATCGCAGCAATAATTCTCGGGCTGATGAGGTACCGCAGCGGATCAATGCGCATGGTGTCCAGGGCGTCGATTTGCTCGGAGATGCGCTGGACGCCGATCTCAGCGGTGATGGCGGAGCCGGCCCTCGCTGTAATCATGATGGCCGTGAGAACGGGCCCTAATTCCCTTACCAGCGAGAGTGCCACGAGTGTGCCGATTGCCCCCTGTGCGCCCAATTTAACGAGGGCATGGTAAGACTGGAGACCCAGGACCATGCCTGTGAAGAAGCCGACGAGGAGGATGATCGTCGTGGAACTCGCTCCGATGAAATAGAGCTGCTGGACAATCTTGGCTAACTGTTTGTGCCAGAAGGTCTTCTTCAGGGCGAGAACGAGAAAAATTGCGGAGGCCCCGGAATTGTTGACCCAACTGATCGCCGTCCTGCCGACGGCGGTAAACGGCGAGAGCAGCAGTTTGGCAAGCCGCCAAGCTGCTTTGCTTTCTGCGCTGCTCTGACCCTTTGCACTTATTTCCATCGACAGTTCCCGTTATTCGTCTGATACCGCAACCGTTGGCGGTTCCAGAATCGCCATCCTCCAGATGGAGCATGAATAATTCTTACCAACTATAATTACTATCAATATTCCTGCCTTTAGGCAATCAAAATATCATTAATTTTTCAAGAAGGCTTTTGTGGAGTGAGTCATTCCCGCCCCCGATAAGGTCATTGAAGCTCTCCGCAGCAAGCTGCGGAGAGCTTCAATTCTTAAGGAACGGTCCTTCGTCATTCGCTCGCTTACCCCGCAGCAAGCCGCGGGACATGCGCTCGCTACCGAATTCGAGGGCAGGCTCCAGCGGGAATCCAGGATTTAAAACATGTGATTCCGAAGGAGCGCAGTGACTGAGAAATCTTTTCCCGTTTATCAAAGGGGGTCAACAGGTAATGGCAAAACTATATTAACCTTGCGAGTTCCTGCCTGACTGCCTTACCAAGCCTCTCCAGCAGATACGGTTTCTTCACATACGCACCTGCGCCCAATGCCTGCGCCTGATGGACGCGATCCGTTTCGGAAAAGCCGCTCACGATTATCGCTTTCTGTTTCGGGTTGATTTCCAGAATCCTCTTGTAGGTATCCAATCCGTCGATGCCGGGATCCATGATCATATCGAGGACGACGAGATCAGCTTTATGCGTCCGCAAATATTCTACCGCGTTCTCTCCACTGGAAACGGCATCGACCGCATAGGCAAGTTTTGTCAGCACACTGGTTGCCACTTCACGCTGAGCTGTCACGTCATCCACCACCAGAATTGATTCCCCTCTTCCCATGTACTGCGCGGGCGCGGTCTTCTCCTCGTCCCTGGTCAGTTCTTCCCTCGTCGCCGGGAGGTAGATTATGAAAGTGCTCCCTTTGCCTGTCTCGCTTCTCACATCGATGTATCCGTTATGATCCTTGACAGTTCCCCAGACGACGGCCAAACCAAGCCCCGTCCCGCTTCTCCCCATGACCTTCTTCGTATAGAAGGGTTCGAATATCTTCTCAATGTCCTTGGCCGATATGCCCATTCCGTTGTCTGATACAGTCAGAACGACGTAGTCCCCTTCCTTCACCTCATCATAACCCCTGATGGGTTTGTCAAGATAGCGGATCTCCGTCCTGATCGTTACCTCCCCCTGGTCCGATATGGCCTCTGATGCGTTGGAGACCAGATTCATGATGGTTTTTCCCAAATGCACCGGAGACCCGTTGATGTTGAGGAGACTTTTCCCAAGCTCGGTCTTGAACACGACCGACGGATGATATGACTTCAGTTTCTCAAACTCCGGGGTCTCCAGATAGTCGGTAATCACCTCGTTCAGATTGACGACCTCGGAAACAAGCACGCCCCTCCTTGCCATCGTCAAGAGGTCTTGAATCATCGCAGTTGCTCGCTGGCTGGACTGCATGACTTGGGAAACGTGTTCCCGCCATGGATGCTCTTCCGGAATTTCCATCAGAAGCAGTTCCGAATATCCAACGAGAACCCCGAGGACGTTGTTGAGATCATGAGCCACTCCACCCGCGAGGGTCCCTAAGGCTTCCATCTTTTCCGCACGCCGCAAGCGCCCCTCCATTTGTTTGCGCTGGGTTATATCGACGACAAATCCCCGCAAGCCGACTATCTGATTATCAGGGGTAATGGTGCTTGAATGGATGCTGACCGGATACCTGCTTCCATCTTTCCTCAAACAGGTATACTCATTTCCTGCGCTCTCTTCCCCGGCCAGGATCCTCTCCATGTTGGATCGGGCCCGCTTCCGGTCTTCAGGAGCAATCAGTTGCGCTGCATACAATTCCGTTAAAAATTCCTGCGTGTAGCCGGTCATGACGGACGCCGCACTGTTCACGAATGTGAAACGGTCTTGCAGATCCGTCTCAAAAATAATCTGGGGCAGGGAATCGGCCATGGTGCGATATTTTTCTTCGCTTTCCCTCAGTGCATCTTCCGCCTGCTTGCGCGCGGTGATATCTTTTGATACCACTGTTACGGCCGTTGTGGCTTTGCCGTCCGGACTTCTCACGGGACTGAATGTCCTGAGAAAATACCGTCCGTCTCTGTCACTTCTATGTTCAATCTGTATAGGCCGGCCGCTTTCGAATACATGGTCCACCGTTTCGACAAACGTTCTGGTAGACTCCTGGGAGTGGAATTCGCCGTAAGTTCTGCCTATGATTTTGTCCAACGGGAGATTGAATCTCGACAGATATCCATCGTTCATGGACAGGTACCTGTAGTCCCTGTCCATAAGATACATGGAATCTGCGGTAGTTGCGAGGGAGCGGTACTTTTCCTCGCTCTGTCGCAGCTCCTCCTCCATACGCTTGCGTTCAGTGATATCTTCAACCACGCCTTCGAAGCGGGTGACGTTTCCATCGGAGTCGCGAATCGCCCGGACACTATTAGATATCCATGCCGTGCCGCCGCCTTTCCTGTAGACCTGAATCTCGAAAATGGCTTCGCCCTGCTCCTGCACTATGCGATTGCACTCGTCGCGCTTCTCGGGGTCCACGTAAATCTGTCGGTCAATGTCAGTAATGGCATTTTTTAGCTCCTCAGGTGAATCGTAGCCGAATATCCGTGCAAAGGCGGGGTTGAGATCGATATATGTTCCATCCAAACTGCTTCGATAAATTCCTTCCACGGCATTTTCGAAGATGCTGCGGTATTTTTCTTCACTCTCCCGCAGGGCCTCCTCGGCAAATTTGCGTTCCGACTCTATTCGTTCCAGTTCTGCGGCCATGTCGTCAAATGCTTTTGTTACTTGACCCAGTTCATCTTCGCTGTCCTCCAGGCCGGTTCGCGCCGTCAGGTCGCCGTGTCCCAGCCGTAGAGAGGTATCCGCTAATCTGTCCAGCCTCTGCACGATAATCATTTTACCAAGGAACCACGCGACTGCCACAGCGAGAATGAAAGCCGCGCATAGAAGCGTCACGGTGATAAACATGGTATTTCTGGCGTGGGCGAGCGCCCTCTCTTCGGGGATGCCGACACGCATGAAGAGGTATGGCGATGTGCTTCCCTCCAAGTAGAATCTCTTGTAGGCGTAAAGACGTTTTACCCTATCGACCCCGGCGCTGGTGAAGAGCCCTTCATCCGGCTTGGCCGACATACGTTCGATCATCTCAGGGGAGTCAATTTCCCATGTGTACTGTTTCGATTCATCAGACCTGTAGAGACGCACGTTCTTGTGATCAAATATTGCGAGCACCGAGCCTTCCGGCAATTTTGTCTTCGCAAACATCTGACCGTAGTGATCGAGATCGATGCCGGTTATGACAACCGTCTTGACACGCCCTCTCGAATCAAGCACTGGATGGGCGAAGGGAAGCGACTGGAGGTGTGAAGCGATGCCGATCATATACTCACCCACGGAGAAATCCTTTGTTCGAACACTATCCTGAAAACATTTTCTGTGTTTTACGCTGTAAGGGGTGAAAGGCAGGGCGTTGGCGAATACCATTCCTTGAGCATCAGCCGCGAGAATAGTCGTGTACATCGGGTTTTCATTGCGCAATTCGCGGAAGAGCCTGTTGCAGGCGGCGGCATTCTGAGCCCGCACGTCAGGCAGCTTGGCGAGCGGATTTAAGGAACTGCCTGGTGCTTTCCACAGTGCGTTGGTGCTCGTTTGCCAGACTTTGCAAAACCCTCAGGGCATCATTGTGCGCCGCCTCTACATCACTGTGCAGCCGGCTTATCCCCGTATAGATAACAATTCCCAGCGCAGGGAGCACTGACAGCAATACCAATAAGAGCAGGTGGGTTCTTATGGACCTGAAAAATGGAATTCTCAAAGCGACTCCTTAGCTAACGAGTTGAGGAATATATTTATCTGTATACTACATTTCGGTCCTGAATTGCATTTTAGATTATTCGGACAGAAGCGTATGGAACATTAGTACATTTTGCTCTATTTAAGCGCCCCTCCTGTCATTTCGAAGGAACTCAGTGACAGAGAAATCCCTGTCCCGAGCGAAGGGAGGGATCTTAGTATTCTTTACTCAGCAGGGAAAAGATTTCTCGCATTCCCCTTCACCATGTTCAGGGCTTCGGCTCACCGAAATGACAACTTACCGTCCAACCGCCTGACACAAAGAGCTTGACACGAAGGCCCATTCTATAATTAAATTGGCCCCACCTCGCAGATAAAAAAATGGGAAGCAATTCATGTTCGGCCATATCAAGAAATATATCATCGCGACCCGTCCCTGGTCATTCACGATGTCCCTCATTTCCGTTTCCGTGGGGACGCTTCTGGCCGCCGAAGAGGGGAACGTATCCTGGTTATGGTTTCTCGTGACCGCAATCGGCATCACCCTTTTCCACGCGGCAGCCAATTTGATCAACGATTATTTCGACACCCTCTACGATATCGACCAGCAGGATTCGCCTACGGCGAAATATCGACCGCAACCGATCATCTCGGGCATGCTCACGCCCCGCGAGACTCTGATTGAAGCCTCTCTCTGTCTGGCCTTAACTATCGCCATCGGCATGACGGCGGCCGTGGTCCGCTCCTGGCACATTCTGTGGATCGGTCTTATCGGCCTTTTTACCAGCATTTACTATACTGCCGGTCCGGTGAAGTTCAAGTACCGCGCCCTCGGCGAGTTTGCCGTCTTCATGATGTGGGGCCCTCTCATGATCGAAGGCGCCTACGCAGTGCAGCGCCAGGCCCTGTCCATGAAGGCCTTGTACATATCGGTTCCCTTCGGAGTCCTGGTCGCCCTCGTTCTCTTCGCCAACAACATGAGGGACATAGCCTACGATTCCCGCCATAACGTCAAGACCGTGAGCATCATGCTCGGAAGCCGCAACAGCTACATCCTCTTTGCAGGGCTCATCGCGCTTGCCTACGCGTACGTCCTCGGCATGATCCTTACAGGAATCATGAGCCTCTGGGGACTGCTCATCTTTCTCTCTATTCCCAAAGCGGTAAGACTTTTGAGAACCTTCAAGAAGAACGTGCCGGATATGGCCGACGCCCTGACCGCCCAGTTTGACACCGTCTTCGGCATTCTGCTTATGATGGCTATCTTCTGTGAAGCCCGGGTCATCCTGTAATTGCCGTCTTTCCCGTTCACCGGAATATTTTATTTCCCGCAGATTTTGATTTCATAAAAAAGCCGCCCCGCTAAGAATGAATGCGAGGCGGCCGGGAAAGGGTGTCTACAGATGCGGGTCAGCATCTGCGCGACACTGGAGGGGTTTGGCAAACTACAGCAGATCCCGCCACATCTCTTTGTAAACACCGCTGCAGATGATCAGGTCATCGACCTTCTCAAAATAGACGTGCTTCGCGAGGTCTTCTTTGGTCTCCGGTTTGTACCACTTGTAATCCACGAAGCCGTTGCCTTTCTTGGCGGCGACTTCGACGATCTCCCGGATAAAGCTCCTGCCGTCGGAATCCTTGACGTCAATGAAGTCCTGCCCTATGTATTTTTCATTGACCCCGTGCGCCAGCATTGTCCCTCTGAGGTTCAACACAAAAACATACTGCTCGCCTTCGATAAAAGGTCCTTTGGGGTTGGTGAACTCTGCCAAGGCAACAGCCTTGCCAGTTTTCTTGTAGAACGCAATTGCCTTCTTCACAAAGTCTTTCGCTTCTTTTCCTGATGCTCCGTACATGTGCGCCTCCTCTTTAGTAGTTAATAAAACTCAATTATTCAGGTTATGTTTAACCTTGCCGCTGCTGTTGCCGCTGAATCATATGCGAGGCTGATATTCGCCGAGATACGCATCCCCTTGATATTGCATATTCTCAAGATTGTAGGAGATGATATCCATCAACCTTATTATATAGATGCCGCTGCAAATTATCAAGTCATCGACCTTCTCGAAATACAGGCTCTTGGGTTTCGTTTCTTTGGTAACCGGGTTGTACCACTGGTAATCCACCCAGCCGCCGCCGCTCGCATTTGCGGCTTCGACGATTTCCCGAATGAAACTCTTTCCCTTGGAATCCTTGAGGTCGATGAAACTCATGTCCGCGTATTTCTCATTGACTCCGTGTGCGACCATGTTGCCCCGGGAATCCAGCACAAAGATATACATCTCGTCCTGGACAAAGGGGCCATGAGGATTTGTAAACTCAGCCAGCGCGATCTCCCTGCCGGAAGCTTTGTAAAACTCTATCGCCTTGGCCACCCACTCTTTCGCTTTTTGTTTTGATCTTTCTAACATGATATGATCCTCCGTTTTTTGGCTGATCCCCGATTAGTCTGATTATCAGCCGGTTTATAAGTTTAATTTACGCGCCTTGCATTCCTTATCTCCCCTTCCGGGGGACGAAAGGGGATTCTTGCGTTCTAAGAAAAAATCCCCTTCGACCCCCTTTCCCTAAAGAGGAGGGATCGACACGTTTCTTTTATTGTCACTTCTCCTTCTTGTCATTTCTCTTCTCCCGCTATTTCCCCCTTTCGTAAAGGGGGAGACAGGGGGATTTTGGGTTGTGGAAGAAATCCCCCGGCCCCCTTCCCCAAAGAGGAGGGATCGACACATTCTTTGGTCACATCTCCTTGCCCTCATTAGGAATGACATTTACTGTACCTCGGCCCGACAACGCCACGTCCGCATTCATATGCATGCAATCTCCACAGCCGTCATCAGGGTGTCGACTGTTATCGAATATCCGGACAGGATGCGCATCCCGGGGCTGCCCGGTGGCGGGGTATCTTCAATTTTGTCTATGACACCGGGCGGCTCGCCGGAATGCGTCCTGTTGCTTTTTAATACCTCATCCATCTTCTTTTCCGGGGACATTTTCATCTACTTTATCGTCCTTCGAGGACGTAGTGCAGGACTTTAGTCCCGCTGATTCAGGAATGTCTCTATCTTCCTTCTACCCAAACAGAATGGGAAATCAGACCGTACTCTCTGAGGACATGAACCAGGCAGAGGCCGGTGGCGCTGCCTTGCGGCTCTGCGTTTCCTGTTTCCCAATGCAGGTGGACACTCATGTCGTTATCCACCACCGCGTTGTGGTAGAGTTTTATATCCTTCATGCTGCCGTTATTGCCGAGGTCCGTTATCAGCTTCTCAATTTCTTCTTCCACTAATTCAGGGTTCTTCTCGGCGATGCGGAGCTTTATTTCCTCCATCCACTGCATTTACTTAACCTCCCGTTTGTGCCTGCCCTGTATACGAGCACAGAACATGCCAAAAAATATTGGTCGTGATACTGATAAGTTACGAAAGGCAGACATTATAAATTGCGAATTACCACAATAATCCTTGCGCCATTTCACAACGATGTGTTAATTTGCGAAATACAACAACCACGCTCTGTCATTCCCATTTATCTTTTTGTCATTCCCGCGTGCCCATTGTCATTCCCGCGTAGGCGGGAATCCAGAATTTCTTTGCCCCCTTTTCTAAAGGGGGCCACGGAGGATTTTAAAAGGAGACCACTTACCCATGCCCATAAATGAAAACGAATTCTTTCGTCAGATGACACTGCTCATATGCAGCAGCCTTGATCTGGAAACCGCCCTGCAGCGCTCGCTCCACTATCTCGTGAAATACATGCCCGTGGACAGCATCTTTCTGCACCTCTACGAGAAGAGCCTCGGTGCCATCCGCACAATCACGGAGGTCAAGGCGGAAGAGACCAGGACTATGGAAAAGATAACGCCTCTCACCCGCGAAGGCAGGGACAGCTTTGAAAAGCCCGGCGTCCCGAATGTGCGGATCGTCAACAGTCCCGAGCAGGATCCCGTGATCAAGAAAATCGCCGAATCCTTCAACATGCCGAATTCCTCCGCCCTCGTGATGCGCCTCGTGATTGAAGGCGCGAGATTGGGTTCCCTCACCCTGACTGCGGATGGAAAGGACAGATACACAGACGAGCATGCCCGGCTCTTTGCCCTCCTCAACGAACCCTTTGCAATTGCACTCTCCAACGCGCTCGCATACCAGCAGGTCATCAGGCTGAAGGACATGCTGACGGATGACAACCGCTACCTCAATCAGGAATTGCTCCGCATGTCGGGTGAGGAGATCGTCGGCACGGACTTCGGCCTGAAGGATGTAATGGAGATGGTGAGAAAAGTTGCGCCTCTCGAAAGCCCCGTGCTGCTGCTCGGCGAAACGGGAGCGGGGAAGGGCGTCATAGCAAGCGCCATCCACTATCTCTCTCCCCGGAGGAAAGGTCCATTCATCACCGTCAACAGCGGCGCCATTCCGGAAACCTTGATCGACAGCGAGCTCTTCGGGCATGAGAAGGGGGCCTTCACGGGCGCCATCGAGCAGAAGCGCGGGCGCTTCGAGCGCGCGAATCACGGGACAGTTTTTCTCGACGAGATCGGTGAGCTTCCGCCGCACGCCCAGATCAGGATGCTCCGCGTCCTTCAGGAAAAAGAGATCGAGCGTGTAGGAGGGACAAAGGCCATTCCCGTGGATATAAGGATCATCGCCGCCACCCACAGAAACCTCCAGGACATGGTCAGGGAAAAGAAGTTCCGCGAGGACCTGTGGTTTCGCATAAATGTATTTCCCATCAGGGTGCCGCCGCTGCGGGAAAGAAAAGAAGACATTCCCTCGCTCGTCTATTATTTTATCAACAAGAAAATGAAACAACTGAAGCTGCCCGCCGCCCCGGAACTCTCAGCCGGAGCGATAGATCGCCTGATGACTTACCACTGGCCAGGGAACGTGCGTGAGCTGGAAAACGTTGTGGAGCGCGAGCTGATCCTGAACAAGGGAGAGCCTCTGACCTTCGGGCTTCTGGCCGGAGCGGACGAAGTCACCCCTCCGGAAATCCTTGCTGGCCGTGCGAATGAGCCGGCCAATCTCGACAAAGCCACTGCCCTGCACATACAGCGGGCACTGCAAAAGGCAAACGGCATCGTGCACGGGCCCGGCGGTGCGGCCGCCATCCTCGGCATAAACCCGAGCACACTAAGAAGTAAAATGAAAAAGCTGGGGATTCCCTATGGAAGAAAACGCGGTTGACAGGATATACTAAATACATCATTACACTATTGAGGTGTCATTTCGACCGAAGGGAGAAATCTATTTCTTTGCCCCCTTTGACAAAGGGGGCCACAGGGGATTTCATTATTAGCGGAGGTGTGGTATGGTCAAAAAGCGTATTCCACCGGTGCTCATTCTTTTGAAGGAAAAGACGGACATCCCGTATGAAAAATCTGAATACAAAAAAAAGAATAGCGAATCTTGGCATATTATTACTGCTCACACTTTCCATATGTCTCGTATCCTGTGTGAATATGATCATGGAAAAACCCTCCTTCGTCATCCGTGAAATAATCCTCAGCCCCAGTTCCTTCACGGAGGCGAACCTTCTCATCGGCCTCGACGTTCAAAATCCAAACCGTTTTGACCTTACGCTCAAGTCTTTCGAATACGTCATTTTTCTTGACAACGAAGAAATAGGAACCGGGCGCCTGGATAAGGAGATTCTCGTCCCTTCGTCATCAACAACGCAGGTGCAGGTATCTGTCGTTGCAAAGTTTAAAGACCTGGGCGGTAGTCTGAAGACAATCATCACCGGGCATGACCTGCCTTATAGGATAGAAGGAAAGGCCTCTGTTAAAACGATCTTTGGCAGCCGCGACTTCCCTTTCTCTAAAGACGGGCGCATCAACATGAAAATTTTTTAATGCCCTCCGCGATAAGAATAATCGTAATCTTAGATGCAACATTTCGATCAATAATCAAACACTAACTTATTAAGCCACATAAAACAC
>PLMX01000097.1 GCA_003142635.1 Syntrophaceae bacterium
TGCTGGGGGAGGATCACTTATCAAATTTTAATTTAACATAGGAATACAAAATGTATTTATTTCTTATCTCTCTCCCTTTCTCTTTCCGGAGCTTTTTTCCTTTGTTTCCGGCGCAGTTCTCTCTCTTTCCTCAACGCTTGTCTGCGTTGCTCGGCCTTGCCTTTCAAAACGGGTCGCGATGTGCCTGTTTCTTTATTCACGCTCCCCCCGGTTGCTGTAATCCTTATAGGTTCTGCATGAATGGGAATTGATTTCTCCGGCATCCCACGTATGGATGCCTTTCTTCTCTCTTCTCTCTTCCAATCCAACAGCTTCTGCAGGGGATCGGAATATTTTGCACCTTGCTTCACGGCTTTAATTTGACGGGCAACGCCGACATCGAGTTCCCTTACCCTCTTCTTATGTTCTACGCGGGTGTAGTATGTCTCCTCCTTACCAGGATTCAGAGAAGCGGCCATCCTGAGGTCGTTCGCAGCCTTGTCATATATTCCCAATTGAACATAAAGGATGCTACGGTTAATATAGGCTTTCGCGTATTCAGGCTCAACTATGATGGCATTGTTATATGCACTGGCGGCGGCCCCGTAATTTCCGGCCGCGGTGAACGCGCTGCCCCTTTCAAAATAGTCTGCCGCAACGAGTTGGTTCATTGCTTCGTTGTATTGCTCCTGTTTCTGCTTATCCGCTGTGGCCTGTGCCAGCTGCTGTCTCAAGTCTTCCGCTTCTTCCATTGCCTGTGCGGCTTCTGCCCTTGCTTCTTCCAGGTCATGTACCAACTGTTCATCATTTCTTAGTTTATCTATCGAGGCAGCAACCTCATCAGGATCAGCCTTTACCTGTGCTTTAAGCCAGTATACCTTTCCATCCCATTTTTCATCCATCACAACCACCTGAACTACGCCGGCTGTAAGCGTCGTGATTTCGTCCTTATCCAGTTGACTGTCTTTTACGACGGTCTTGCTTTCCACATACGTTCCGAGCTGCTCAAGAAGTTCCCTTTTCAATTGCTCCGTGGCAATTGCCTTGCAGGAGTTCCTGTTGTCCAGGTCGCTCGCTTGATAAGTATATTCCTTGACGAAAGTTTTGATTTCAGCAGATGTAGAATTGGGAATAAATAAGAAAAGTAGAATATAGATCAGGGTGATTCGCATAAGAGAAGATTTCATCATAGTGGCACCCCTCTTACAAATTGATGCCATTTTATACATCAACCATGAATAAACCACAAGATTTGTTAATGACTACTGTTTGAAATGTTGAATGGATGGACTGAATAAGAAAAACAACCTTTCAGGAAGCAGTTCACAAGTTCGTGAGGTGGAAAAACGCTCTCTATTTTTTTTGCATGTTATATCCCGCATTCAATAAACCGGTACGGAGACCGCATGCCTCGATTGCATTTGAAGTTTCGTCTACCCTGCCTTCGCACTGCTAATCGCTTATAGGGCGGATTTCAATCTTCGGTTAATGTTCCTGTGAGGTCAGTCCGGCTTCGGTCATTCCAACCACTGCTCCGGCGGGGTAAGAAAGAAATCACGCAAGGCTATGCCCTGAGAGCCAATCAACAATTTTCTCTTAACAGGAAACGCCTTGGCAAAGGAGTCCATTCCTGGCAGATTCGTTTTGCTTCTGCCACTTTTCACTTCCATGGCCACTAACATATCATCCTTCCTGATGATATAATCTATCTCTCTATTTCTTTCCCGCCAGTAGAATAGCTCCGCACCCGTGCCCTTGAGACCGTTGGCCAGTGTTGCACCTATGGCAGATTCTACAAGATGTCCCCAGTATTCCCGGTCCTTCAAGGTGGCATCGAAATCAGACCCCGATTGTGCCGTTATCAGGGCCGTGTTGAGTACCTGGAGCTTCGGGCTGGAAGCCCGCTGCCGCACTATACGCTCTCCGTATTTGGGCAATCCCATTAGTAGCCCTGCCCCTTCTAGCAGATTCAAGTAATGAGCAAGGGTAGTCGTATTCCCAGCATCCTGAAGCTGGCCCAGCATCTTCTGAAAGGACAGAACCTGCCCGGAGTAGATACAGCCCAACTCAAAAAGCCGCCGCAGAAGGGCAGGTTTATCCACGCGCCTCATGAGAAGAATATCACGTGAAATTGTTGTCTCAATGAGGGAATCCTTAACGTAGTTTGCCCATCGCCGCGGATCGCTGATCAGATCTGCGCTGCCCGGATACCCTCCATAAAAGATGTACTGCTCAACATCCCAGCCGAAGGCTTCCTTCATCTCAGAAAAGGACCAGTGCACAACTGGAATCAGCTCGAACCGTCCTGCAAGGCTTTCTGTCAAACCGGTCTGTATTAAAAGTGGAGATGAGCCGAGGATGATTACCTGCAAAGCTCCGCCCACTGCTGTATCTTCATCCCAGAGACGTTTTACGACCTCCGACCAGTTTCCTATTTTTTGCACTTCATCCAATACGAGAAGTGCCTTTTTGTGTTCACTGACTCGTGCCTTCATCCGTGCAGTCTCCCACTGTTGCTCGATCCAGGTAGTGGTCTTCAGTGTGGGTTCATCCGCCGAGGCATAGTGACTCGACAGGTCAAGGTCGTCAATCAACTGCCGGGCCAGGGTAGTTTTACCGGTTTGACGCGGTCCGACGATAACCTGCATAAATCGCCGGCGCTCAGTAATTCGTCCCTTTATCGTGTTCAAAATAGGTCTTTTAAACATAAGTCAAATCCATGAGTTAACAATTTACTCAATGCTGTGAGTGAATTTACTCAAAGTGATGGCGAATGTCAAGCGCCTTATTGTGAATAGGTCGAAGAAAAAGGAACGCCATTCACTTTTATCAAACGGAATTTGCAAAAAGAGAATTACGAGGTATTAAAATAAAGATGCATTTTTCAGCATTGAAATGTGTGTCCCTCTGTGTGTCCTTTTCTTGGAAATCAGGATAAAATGACTACACAGGGTTGCACAAGGCAACACACGGCTTCCAATAAAAGCAAATACTTGTAATAAAACAGGTGACTTAGATATCTTTATAAGACTGCCTCTCACGCCGGAAACTCGGGTTCGATTCCCGGTGGGACCACCAGATAAATTGAAGCTCTCCGCACAAGCTAAGGAGAATGCGCTCGCTACCGAATTCAACCTTCCTCAACTTTTTTGAAAATATTACGATAAGACAATATAGGATTGGTTTAATAAGTTCCATCACCGGGATAGTTCTTCCAGTACTTTTCTGGAAGCGAGTGTTCCGGAATCAAGCTGGGTGCTATGCGATAGGTGATAATAAGTCATGGATGATGAGATTGCGTCCCAAATTGAAACGAGCGAGCGCACATTGATAAAAGACTCCGTCCTTGGTTTTGATCCCACAATGCTCGCTGTATTGGACGATGTAGAAATCGCGCAGGACGAAATTGAAAATCTGAAGTCCAGACTGGGACCCGATCTTTTCTTATATCTCTTCAAGATCGCCAATTCTGCTTATCATGGCAGCTTCAAAGTGGGTCCGATCAAGCATTTTTTCGACGTTGTCAACCGCATCGGTATGCAGCATACAAAAGCGCTGATTATACAGTTTGCCTCGCATCGTCTGGCCCAGGGAGATTATGAGGCAGAGATTATCTTTGCGAAAAATTTTGCCGCTTCCGTTGTGGGAAGAATTATGGCTCGTGGTCTCGGCTTTCGGGATGATGGGCACGAAAGGTGGAACTCGCCTGCTTCCTTTCGGGTATCGGCGCCTTGATGATGACGGTGTATCGAAATCATTATCACACAGGTGATTTTGTCTTGTCCGATGGCTTTATTGAGCAGAATCATCTATATCTCACAGAACGGATCATACGAAGATTTCAACTTCCCCAATATCTCCATGAAATGATTATGACCAATTGCTTTGTCCTTGAACGTATGGGAATCGCTCCGCATACGGTGGTAAAACTGGCCATCGCCGCCGTTGAATGGTCTTTTCGAACCCTGGATAACAAGCCTGTGTTTCGGTCCCCACAAACTTCCCTCGATGATAAATTTACGCCTTCCCTTGCAGCGATGATTGAAGAGCAGTTTGCTGCGGCTGGCCTGAAAAAATATCTGATTATTTTCCCCGAAACGACTCTGGCATCTCAGCAAATGCGCCAAAACATCAAAGCACGCGTGGGATAATATGTGGGGAAAAACAGGGACAGCAGTCTTCATCTCTTTCCGGTCACCGCGTCAATTGACTTGCAGGTGCAGCAATCATAGCAGACAAGGATTCCTGATTTGTAACAGGCCAAGGTACCGGCAAACTTTTTAAGGATCTTGATACCGTTTCATTACCGTATAAAAAAACAAATCCTTATCATAAGGAGCGGGCGATGATTTTAGTGATGCTTGCATCTATTGGAGGATGCTGCGTAGGGAGGGATGTAAACGGTAGGGGCGAAAGAGGTGGAAAACATGACTGGGATAGAAGTTATGAAAGAGTTGGTGGTCATGACATACGGAACACGATCTTGAGAGAGCCGCCCTTATGATAGACATCGGAGTTGTTCACAAATCCAAAAGCGATCTTGACCGTGCCTGAGATACTACATGGATGATCAGGCAATAGAGGACGGGCCATGTGTTTGCAGATGTAATGCTATTGCGGGATAAGGCTTTTCCTCGGAACTCTCACGTTTGTAAGCGGGTTTGAAATTCCCATTTCGACCTCCAATTCTTGTTCAATTACAGGGCCCCGTATTTTCCTGCGCCCGCGTTACATGTTTCGTGCGCAGGTCAGTAGATTGTTTGAAGAAGAATAATTTTCCAAATCGAACTCTTAATAGCGGAAATATAAGCTGACCCGGTTAAAGTGAATACTCCTCAAGCGTACCCATTAAATAACATTTAACAATATCTCTCAAATGGGCACACGCAAACCCAACCGCAAAAACCACTATATAGTGTGGTCAGATTGTCTTGACACACAAGAGGCTTATTGCTATAACTGACCCGCCCCAAAGGGATTTTTTCTCAAATCAAACAAAGTGGTACCAAATGACAGCAACAGATCGATTTACATTTGTCCTCAAAGCGTACGCTACTGGCACACCTTGGATCGCGTTTGAATCGCGTGATCTTCAGTTGCAAGGGGAAGGCTTGCCAACGGGGATATTTGGTTTTGATTTACCGCAAGGCACGTCGGACGATGGTGCAGAGGAAACAGCAAAGTACCTCAATGAGAATATCAGGGAGTTCACATTTACTGCGATATATTAAGTGGTATATAAACCCTGAAACATTCCGTATCAAGAATTTCTTTCCGTAATCGTAAAAAAAAGATACTTCCGAGCAAGGCCTTGTAGAAGGCGGCAGCAATAATCTACTCCACTACAAAATAATCATTCCCAGCCATTCCTGTTGCAATGTTCCACCACGTAATGCATAATCACCCTCGCATTCTCAACATTTTTTTGAAAAATCTGCCGATAAAATAATGTAACGATATTACCTGTGAATACTTTTTATGAACACGGCGATTAATTCAACCTGCTTAAAATTCTTGATTATTGTGATCAGTATTGCGGTTCTGTTAGCGCCTTCACACGCCGCTAAAATGTACAAATGGGTTGACAGCGAGGGCGTCGTCCACTTTTCGGATGAACGGCCGGAAGATGTAAATGATGCAAAATCAGTAAGGGCTGAAGAACCCGACACGAAGACAGATGTTTCCAAAGAGAAAGCCGATTCATCCCGAAAAACAAAAG
Organism: Syntrophaceae bacterium; assembly: GCA_003142635.1. Taxonomy (GTDB): domain Bacteria; phylum Desulfobacterota; class Syntrophia; order Syntrophales; family UBA2185; genus Fen-1135. The sequence goes on from PLMX01000097.1 coordinate 5,699, forward strand.
CGGCAAAAAGAGTGCCGGCGGAAACGCCCGGCACTGTCCACAAGCTCAGAAATTTTCCCATTATGCAACAGGATCGTAACTGGTGTGCCCTGACCAGCATAGCCATGATTGCCCAGTATTATGGCTACCACATAGATCCGATGCAGGTGTCGATCGAGTCCGGTATTCCCCTTGAGCGGGGCATGACGCTGGAAGCGATTCTGAAATATTTCGGAACTCTGAAGTCTCTCAAGCTCGATCTTGAATACCACCATAAAGGCGAACTTGAAGAGATCAAGAGATATATAGACAATGACATCCCCGTACTATGGCTCCACGCCGCAGGGTCCGGGAGGGCGTGGGGTCGTCATGCGGCGGTCGTGATAGGATATGACGACACCGCAAGAAGAATGATCATAGCCGACCCGGGATATGGGGGGGAAATCTCGTACTCTTACACAGATTTTTTGAAGCGGTGGCGCATATCGAGCGAATTGATAATCGCCGTAACCTCAAGAATATGAATCGTCAGGCTCCTCAAGAACCCTCCGCTGTGCCTCATAATCTTCACAGACAGTAGCTACATAGACTACCTTTAAGAAAACACCCACGGAGTTGAATTGATGAATTTCAAATTGCGCACGATGACCGCTGAGGACATTTCCCAAGCGATGCAGTTGAAAGACGCAGCCGGCTGGAACCAGACAACCACTGACTGGGCTCGTTTTCTTTCTGCCAGTCCCGAGGGGTGCTTTGTGGCGGAGTATCGCGGCGATGTCATAGGTACATCGGCAACAATCGTCTACGGGGGCAGGTTTGCATGGATTGGCATGGTCATAGTTGACAAGCAATATCGAGGTCAGGGTATCGGAACCTATCTGCTCGAACGCGCAATCAGCTTCCTCGATTCGCAAAGAGTTCCTACCATGAAGATTGATGCCACACCGCAGGGCAAACCCCTTTACGGAAAATTCGGCTTCATAAGCGAGTATGAAATTGAACGATGGATGCTCAATCGCACAGCAAAAGAGAATGCTCTGAAGAATGGGCCAACATCAATAGAAGACGTTCTGCTCATTGACAGGGAAGTTTTCGGAGCTGATAGGAGCGGACTTCTCCGCTCTCTCGCTCAAGAAGCGCCGCACCTCACTCTGGTAGATCACCAAGAGGGGAAAATCACCGGATACAGTTTCGGTCGGCTGGGTTCGCGTGCCGATCACATGGGGCCATGGGTTGCTCATAATGAAGACGCGGCGGAGAGGCTGCTGAATTCGTTTTTGCTCCGATCGTCGAGAGAACTTATATTTGTCGATTGCCTGCGGCTGAACCCCTGGGCAGTTCCGCTGGTTAAAGCCCGCGGCTTTGAACTCTCTCGCCCTTTGACGAGGATGTTCCGTGGAACAAACAGGTATGCCGGCCAAATAAGGTTGCTTTGCGCTTCCCTCGGCCCTGAGTTCGGATAAGACATAATGCCTGCCAGAGAGGATACTGCTTTCTTTACTTGAAATCATGATCAATGACGTCATCCGGTAATAGAATTCATCTACCGATAAACGTACCGTTAATTACCATTGCCCATTGCTCCTCACGTCACGTATTTTTCCGTACAAAGAACTGAAGGAGGTAAAATCTTATGAAAATTATAAAGGCTTTATTTTTCCAGAGGTTAGCACTTTACTTCGTTCAGGATAAAGTCCGACATAAGACTTTTCCTTCGAGATCACTTGTTGTCATTCCCTCGCGGCTTCCGTACGACGCCGTTGCCGGGCTCTCATTGAGCGCAGAAGTCGAACCCATAGTCCCCAGTGCGAGCGTTTCACAGTTGCACCACTGAAATTGCAGTCACCGTCCAGAACGTGGCGGATGACGACATATCTGCGCCTGGATATGACTTCAAAATAATGGTGGCCGTCCATGCCCTTCATGAGCCCTCCTTCGGCAAACTGAAACACGGCTCTGCGTCCCGGTACGTATTCGGACACCCGGTACCTGACCGGTCCATGACCTCCGGACGCCCCCACTCCGAGGACGGAATCCAGTATCATGGGCGGCCATTTTTCCCATGGCCATAAGGCGTCATCAGGGCCGGAAAGACTGTCGATAACCCGGCCTACGGCGTCCTGCGTTGCAGGGATGATTCTGTCATGCTTGTTGAATATCTTCATTTCTTCCTCCCCATGATGGTAAAATAGGTTTGCATTATATAGCCGTCGATCGACCGGGGCGGCTTCTTCCCCAGCCGTATATAACGAACCACAGCGGCATAAGGCACGTCGATAAGCGCAAAGACCGTCCGGTTTATGTCCTCCCTACCGGCTTTTCCGAATGTCCGCTCCGCGTAATTGCGGATGCCGCCGTCCAGCCTGCGTTTGATTGCAAGCACCCTTTCCTTGAGCTCTTCCGGCCAGGCGCCTGTCACCAGTTCCTCGCGCCGGTAGAGAAGAAGGATACGGGCCTCGGCCGAGTGCTGACGAACCCAGCGCGGCGTGTGGAGGGCAGCCTCAATCCCCTCGCCTTTCTCCAAGGCCGCCAGAAATGCCTCCTGAAACGAAACAACTACCCGGAGCCACACCTCTGCCATAAGCACGTCCCGCGACAGGAAACGGTGATAGACCGATCCGACAGGTGCGCCCACTTCCCTGGCGACAGCAGCAATGGTCACTGCTGCAGGGCCATGATCCGCAGCGATTTTCAATGCCGCATCTATAAACTCTTCATTTTTGAATTGTGCATTCCGTCCCATATGTGATGTTATATTAGAATGTATATTCTAATATGTCAAGTAATATTTAATTATGATTGCCGGATGAAATGCCGTATAGATAAGTCGATGTTGAGCCACTTGTTTAGAGGAAGTACGATAGGTTCGTGAACATTAACGGACACATCTGATACTTTTAAAATAATTAAATAATTACATTGACTTTGGATGCTTTGAGCGTACTATGGGAATTAAGAAGAAGTAATCGACGTCATAGAAGAGCATTAGCATCTGCTAATTCCCTCATATAGAGGGAATGAAATCAAATATTGAAACCCTGTCTTTTACAACGAGGCGGGGTTTTTTATTTCTAAACAACATGACTCTGACTACAACATAGTCTTGATGATACAAGAGCTTAAGGCTCGACGGATACGAGGCGCATAAAATGACAAATGACACGATGATCAGTAAAGACGGTCTGTTGGAGATTGGCTCATCGGCAGTAGCAAGTGGAAATTACGATATTGCAATAACGGCGTTTCACGGTTTTATCTTACGTGATGCAAAATGCGTCGAAGCAAACGATATTCGAGACATGATCTACAAATATTATGATAATTATGCAGAAGCGATAAGGGATTTTGATAGCGCTATAGAACTGAAACCTGAGTCTGCAGCGGCTTATTATAACCGGGCCTGCGCCTATAGAAAAGATGTCGATGACATCCAGCAGGCAATAAGGAATTTCACCAAAGCAATCGAATTAAGATCCGGCTATGCAGAAGCTTATAACAATCGCGGAGACCTTTATGGATACATCGGAGATTACCGGCAAGCGATCGTTGATTTCACTAAAGCAATAGAGCTGAAACCTGACTATGCTCTGGCCTATGTCAATCGGGGAATAGCCTATGCCAGACTTGCTAATAAATCTCTGCTGTCAAACGCCGATATTAAGAAGGCTGTCAGTTTGTGGCAGGATTTAGTCATTTGAAACTCGTCCACTGAAAAGCAGACAACGGAGCATAAATATCGCTAAGCGCACTCACCATTGGCTACTCCAAAGAGCTTTTAAGAAACCCCAGCCGCTGGTGAAATCTATGTCAAGCCAAGGGCCCTGTTTCCTCAATGGAGATTGCTTTTGAAATCATGGAAAAAGCTACTGAAATAATTAAATGATAATCCTTGACTTCCCCTGAAGGGAATCATATAATTGCCAGAAGATATAAGTTTGGATATAACATTTTGAAGTGCAAAGATGGCCGCCAAGCTTTTTTAGTCTTGATGGCCTTTTTTTTTCTGTCATGGTGGAAATCCGACTTAATAAAATTTTGAGAAAGGAGGATAAAAGCGATGCCAGAAGGTAAAGTAAAATGGTTCAATGAGGGCAAGGGTTTCGGGTTTATCGAAAAGGATGAAGGCGGCGATGTATTTGTTCATTTCAGCGCTATTCAGGCCA
>PLMX01000042.1 GCA_003142635.1 Syntrophaceae bacterium
CTCGACCGTCAATCGGCTGTACATCACAGTCAAGCCACGACCCAGAGCGCGCTTCTTGTTTTCGGCAATACCGAAAACAGCTAAATCCCCGTCTTTCGGGGTCAACCTAAGTTCCTGCATCCTGCTCATCCACAAATCAGGGTCGATTATACTCCGGCGCTGCGTTACCAGGTGGACCTCATAGCCGGCATCTAACAACGGGACACTCATCCCGAAAGGGTCTGCGCCTTTTACTCCGATCATGTTGCATTGACGCCATACCTCAAACTCCAGGGTGCGATTCAGCTTAAGGCGGGGGTTAAAAAACTTGAAAATCATCAGCACACAAGCTGGACCACAGCTGAATTCGGAACTCTGAGCGTAATAGGGTATTTTGAGCCTCATTGATTACCTTTCCATAGTCTGAAGTTGACACTTCAATTTCAGAGTGACTCTTCCCAAATAATCTTTTATCTTTTCCACTCGGTGTACATCCGGACCTGCCCCCGGAAGTTCTACCACATTCAAAGTTAGATTTCTGCCATTTTATATCCCCCGGTGCAGAATTATCTCCGATACAGGTTGCGGCTTCTTCGTTTATTTCAGATTGTAATGGAGCATGGATGGTCAAGATTTTAAAAGCAATACAAGGAAGGCGGCGCAGGCAGTACGCGCGGGGAATGCGCTTTCTACCGAATTTAACGATATCATCTACCGGTCTTTCCTGCTGCTTTGTATTTGACGATTAGCATATCCTGTCTTCGACTTTCCGTGTTGCTTTCAAGAAGAAAACCCGGTATTTTTTGAGAAAATATTTTTAAGAGTTCACCCGTTCGCTTAACAAGAGCGAAGTTAATTTTTGATTTTGCATCCCGCGTAAGGAGAGTAGAGAATGAAATCTTACAGGAAAGAACTTTGGTTCAACATTCCAACCCGTCGGGCTTTCGTAAACGTCACGCCGCAGGTGGAAGAATGCCTCCGGGATAGCGGAATAACCGACGGCATCGCACTTATAAACGCGATGCACATCACGGCTTCCGTTTTCATCAACGACGACGAGTCCGGCCTCCATCAGGACTATGAAGAATGGCTGGAGAAGCTGGCGCCCCATGAACCTGTTTCAAAGTATCGTCACAATCGTACGGGTGAGGATAACGGCGATGCCCATTTGAAGCGTCAGATCATGGGAAGGGAAGTGGTCATTGCAATTACTGAGGGCAGGCTCGATTTCGGCCCCTGGGAGCAAATCTTTTACGGCGAATTTGACGGCAGGCGAAAGAAAAGGGCGCTTGTCAAGATTATCGGTGAGTAGATCACTCTTAAGATTCGGACAGGCAGGCGCCCGTTAATCGCGCTTGTCATTCCCGCTGCTGTTGAGATCCTTGTTTGACGGGAGCGAGGCGGAATTCCACCCGCCGCCCACCGCTTTGACCAGGAGGACGCTGGCGGTCATCCGGCGGCCGAGGATATTGATGGCCGTTATTTCGTTTGAGAGCAAGATAGCTTGCACAACTACCACGTCGAGGTAGCTGATGGTTCCGGCTCTGTACTGGTTCATGCTAAACTCCAGGGATCGTCGCGCGGCGCTTACCGCCTCCCCCTGGATGCGAGATTCCTCCTCCAGTATCCGGATTGCAGCAAGATTGTCCTCCACTTCTTGAAACCCCCCCAGCACAGTTTGACGGTAAGTCGCCACCGTCTGGTCATAGGCTGCCCGTGCCTGGTCAGTGAGAGCGCTCCGCAGCCCCGCATCGAATACAGTCTCCGTCAGGCTCATGCCGACCGACCATAGACGACTCGGCCAGGAGAGCCAGTCGGACAGATGCGAGGATTCAAATCCGCCGACTGCATTCAAGACGACATTTGGGTAATATGCCGCTTTGGCAACTCCGATCTGGGCATTTGCTGCCGCTATACGCCGTTCCGCAGCAGCGATGTCAGGCCTCCGTTCGAGGAGCTCCGACGGAATGCCGAAAGGCACGGCGACCGGCGTCGCAGCGAGAGGCGTTACCGGGACGGATAAACCAGACGGCGGTTTACCCACGAGCAGGGCGATTGCGTGCTCCAGTTGGGCGCGCTGCACTCCCACATCGATCGCCTGCGCCTGCGTGGTTTTGAGCTGGGTTTCCGCCTGAAGGACATCGGCCCTGGATGACACACCGCTTGCGTAGCGCCTATTGGTCAGCTCCAGAGTTTTCTGGTAGGCGGCAACCGTGGCATCGAGAAGCTTCTTTTGAGCGTCGAGGGCGCAGAGTTGGAAATAGTTTTGCGCCAGTGTGGCCTGGGTGCTGAGGCGAAGCGACTCGAGGTCTGCTTCGCTTGCCTGGGCGCTTGCCTGGCTCGCTTCGACGCTTCGGCGGACCTTGCCCCAGATATCCGGTTCCCAAGAGGCGGTTCCCGTCAACAGCAGGTCGGAAACCTGGTTCGTTGTACCAAGAGCGCCGGGGGCATTAGCTGATCCGAGAGAACGAGTGGCCTGGGCTCCGACTGAGACATTCGGGAAATAGCCCGCTCGCGCGGCCTGCACGAGGGCGCGCGCCTGTCGGAATTGCGCTTCCGCTGCGGCGACATTCTGATTCGATATATTCACCTGCTCTTCGAGGGCATCAAGCTGAGGGTCTTGAAATATCTTCCACCAGGCTCCGCGAACGGCTGCCTCCTGCGGCTGTGCCACCTTCCACCCGGCCGCCTCCTTGTAGGCGGGGGGCGCTTCGGTCTTTGGTTTCACATAGTCGGGTCCGACAGCGCAGGCCGTGAAAATGACAAGCATCGCGGAAACGGCGGCAATTGCAAGGCTCCGCGGCTTTAACCATTCCTGATAACCTGATTTTGCACGGATCATATGTTGTTCCTTCTGACGATTCATCTTACCAAGATGAACTTCCGCAAACAATGAATTTTTTTGCACACGCTGCCATCTCATCCGATCACTGCACATCCGGCGCCCCGGCAGGTACATTGTGGAGAGTCAACCGCTTCATCTTCGTCTTTCTTCTTTCCAGGCGGAGCCTCAGGCGATCAAGATAGAGATATACCACCGGAGTCGTATAGAGCGTAAGCATCTGGCTGAAGATCAACCCGCCGACGATAGCGATCCCGAGGGGACGTCGGAGCTCAGACCCGACGCCGAACCCAATGGCCAGGGGCACTGCTCCGAGCAGGGCCGCCATAGTTGTCATCATGATCGGCCGGAACCTGAGCAGACATGCCTGATAGATGGCGTCTTCCGGGCTTTTCCCTTCCTTGCGTTCCGCCTCCAAGGCAAAGTCCACCATCATGATCCCGTTCTTCTTCACGATGCCGATGAGCAGGATAAGGCCGATCAGGGCGATGATGGACAGCTCTGTGCCTGAGATCAGCAGGGCTATGAATGCCCCGACACCCGCCGACGGCAGCGTGGAGAGTATGGTGAGGGGATGGATGTAACTCTCGTACAACACGCCAAGGACGATGTAGACCGCTACCAGCGCGGCAAGGATCAGGAGAGGCTGATTGGCGAGGGACGCCTGAAAGACCTGGGCCGTACCCTGAAAGCTGCCGCTAATGCTCGCAGGCAATCCCATCTTCCGCGTGGCGGAGTCGATGGCTTTCACGGCGTCGCCCAGGGCCAGTCCAGGCGTGAGATTGAATGACAGCGTCACCGCGGGGAACTGTCCCTGGTGACTCACTGCGAGCGCCGTCTGCGTCATATCGTAATGGGTGAAGGCGCTGAGGGGAACGAGCGCCCCGGTAGATGACGGCACATAGATGTAGCGGAGTGTCTCCGGACGCTGCCAGAAACGTGGTTCTACCTCCATCACCACATGGTACTGATTCAACTGCGTATACATGATCGAGACCTGCCGCTGGCCGAAGGCGCTGTAAAGTGTATCATCGATTACCTGCGGGCTGACGCCCAGGCGTGACGCCGTGGCGCGATCGATAACCAGCGACGCTTGAAGTCCTTTGTTCTGCTGATCACTGTTCAAGTCGACAATGCCGGGAATCTCGCGCAATCGCTGTTCTATAAGGGGGCACCATGTCATAAGATCCATCAGGTTCTCCCCCTGGAGCGTGTACTGGTATTGGCCCCCGCTCTGCCTCCCCCCGGCGCGCACGTCCTGCACGGACTGGAGGTATGCAGGGGCCCCCGGAACGCTGCTGATCTTCTTACGAAGCCTCGCGATTACCTGGTCGGCGCTGAGCTTCCTCTCCCCTGCCGGTTTCAGGGCGATGAACATCCGACCCGTATTAGTCGTCGCCCGCCCGCCGGAGCCGCCGGTGAATGCTACAACCGTTTCCACGGCAGGATCCTTCCCGATGATATCAACAATCGCCGCCATTTTTTCTCTCATGGATTGGAACGATATATCCTGGGCAGCCAGGATTGTGCCTGTCAAGCGGCCCGTATCCTGCTGAGGGAAGAATCCTTTCGGGACGATGACGAACAGCAGGATGCTGATAACTATTGTGGAGAGCATCAAGGAAAGCATGAGTCGCGGGTGTTTCAGCGCCCAGGACAGGCTTCTTTCGTAACCGTGATGCATCCCGTCGAACAGGCGCGCGCTTAAATTAAACAGCCGTCCATGTGTCCGGGCCTTTTCCGTTTTCAGAAAGTAGGCGCACATCATGGGGGTGGTTGTCAGCGACACCACAAGAGACACCATAATTGCAGCAGACAGCGTCACGGCGAACTCGCGGAAGAGCCGGCCCAGCATCCCTCCCATGAGCAGTATGGGGATAAACACCGCCACGAGGGAAACGCTGATCGAAAGGACGGTGAAGCCGATCTCTCGCGCTCCCAGTAAAGCGGCCTGATGGGAGGAAACGCCCTTTTCCATGTGACGGGTGATATTTTCGAGGACGACAATCGCGTCATCCACGACAAAACCCGTGGCAATTGTGAGCGCCATGAGGGAAAGGTTATCCAGGCTGTAGCCGCAGAGGTACATGATCCCAAAGGTGGTGATGAGCGATACGGGTATGGCAATGGTCGGTATGAGGGCGCTCCGCGCATGCCTCAAAAAAGCGAAGACCACCAGGATCACGAGTATGCCGGAAATGACGAGCGTGCGCTCGACATCCTTCAAAGAGGCGCGGATTGTCGTGGTGCGGTCGAGAACTACGGAGAGGTTGATTGCCCCGGGAATGGACGCTTCAAGCTGCGGCAAGAGCTCAACGACACGGTCCACAGTCTCGATGATATTTGCCCCCGGCTGACGGAACAAGATAATCATGACGGCGGGTTTGCCGTTTACCAGACCCGCGTTGCGTATATCCTCCACCGAATCCTGGACGTCGGCAACATCGGACAGTCTTACCGCCGCCCCCGACTGGTAGGCAACGATGAGCGGACGGTACAGTTCCGCCTTGTACATCTGATCATCCGTTTTGATCTCCCATGTTTTCTCGCCGTTTGCCAGTTGCCCCTTGGGCCGGTTCACATTGGTGTTGGAAAGAGCAGTCTGCACATCGCTAAGGCCGATCCCGTATTTGCTCAGCGACAGAGGATTCAACTCTACGCGCACCGCCGGCAATGAACCGCCGCCGACTATTACCTGTCCGACACCTTCCACCTGAGAGAGTTTCTGCTGGAGGATGGTCGACCCCGCGTCGTACATCTGCGCCCTTCCGACCGTGTCGGAAGTGAGGGCCAATATGAGGATGGGCGCCTCCGCCGGGTTTACCTTGCGATAGGTCGGGTTCGAAGGGAGCGCCGCAGGCAGATAGCTGCGGGCTGCATTGATCGCAGCCTGGACGTCACGGGCCGCTCCGTCGATGTTGCGGTCCAGGTCGAACTGCAGGACGATAGATGTGGAGCCGAGGTAGCTGGTCGACGTCATCTCGGTGACGCCCGCAATATGTGCAAACTGCCGCTCCAGCGGCGTCGCTACCGATGTCGCCATTGTCTCCGGACTCGCCCCCGGCAGGGCCGCAGATACGGAGATCGTCGGATAGTCTACCTGCGGCAAGGGGGACAAGGGAAGCAAACGCACGGCGATCAGCCCGGCGAGAACCATTCCTATAGTCAGAAGGGCTGTCGCGACCGGCCTCCTGATGAAAGGGGCTGAGAAATTCACGCCGCTCATGTTTCGCTATCCTCGTTATTTGCTTCATCGGAGCGATGCCGGGCGAAGCGTCCTGCAAACCGGTCAAACCAGAGATAGATGACCGGCGTTGTGTAGAGAGTGAGCACCTGGCTCACAACCAGGCCGCCGATGATGGAAATGCCGAGGGGGCGGCGAAGCTCTGCGCCCACACCGGTGCTGATTGCCAGGGGTAGCGCCGCCAGTAGCGCTGCCATGGTCGTCATCATGATCGGCCGGAACCGGAGCAGGCATGCCTGATAGATGGCGTCTTCCGGGCTTTTCCTTTCATTGCGTTCCGCCGCCAGGGCAAAGTCCACCATCATGATGCCGTTCTTCTTCACGATGCCGATGAGGAGGATGATGCCGATCAGGGCAATGACGCTGAACTCCGTCCGGCATATCATCAGGGCAAGAAGCGCTCCCACCCCTGCGGAAGGCAGTGTGGAGAGGATCGTGACGGGGTGGATGTAGCTCTCGTAAAGCACTCCGAGGACGATATAAACCGTTATCAGCGCCGCCAAGATCAAGATGGGCTCATTAGCGAGCGATGACTGGAAGGCCTGGGCGGTGCCCTGGAAGCTCCCCCGGATGCTCGCCGGCATTCCCAGCTTCTTCGTGGTTGAATCTATTGCCTTGACTGCATCCCCAAGAGATGCATCCGGCGCGAGATTGAAGGAGAGGTTTGTTGCCGGAAACTGCCCCTGATGGCTGATGACAAGCGGGCCCATAGTTTCCTTGAACTGGGTAAATGCAGCGAGGGGCACTTGTCCGCCGCCGGTGCTTCGGACATAGAGGGCGCCCAATTTTTCGGGATGCACTTTGAATTCCGGTTTGACCTCAAGGATAACTCGATACTGGTTCAACTGTGTGAACATGGTTGATACCAGCCTCTGGCCATACGCGTCGTAGAGTGTGTCGTCGATAAGCTGCGGGGTAATTCCCAGGCGTGACGCCGTGCTCCTGTCAATCATAAGCGAGGCCTGCAGTCCCTGGTTCTGCTGATCGCTGCTCACGTCGCGAAGTTCCGGTAGCTCACGCAATGCGTCAACAAGTTTTGGAGTCCAGAGGCCGAGCTCGTCGGCGTTCGGGTCTTCGAGACTATACTGGTACTGTGTGCGGCTAACGCGGCTTTCGACCGTGAGATCCTGAACCGGCTGCATGTAAACGTTGATTCCGTTGAGTTTCGCGAGTTCAGGTTGCAGGCGGCGAATGATCTCACTCGCGCTCGCATCGCGATGAGAGAGCGGTTTCAGGTTGATGAGGATGCGGCCGCTGTTCAGCGTCGTATTGGTTCCATCCACCCCGATGAACGTGGACAGGCCCTGCACGGCAGGGTCACGGAGGATCGTATGGGCGAGGGCCTGCTGCCTCTCGGCCATTGCCCCAAAAGATGTCCACTGCGGCCCTTCCGAAATGCCGAGGATAAGCCCGGTATCCTGGACGGGAAAGAAACCTTTCGGTATGACGATATACAAGAGAACCGTAAAGACGAGGGTTGCCACTGCCACGACGAGCGTTGCCGTCTGGCGCTGCAGCACCCACTTAAGGGAGCTGCCGTAGGCCGCGATTATCCGGTCGAACATATGCTGCGATATACGGTAAAGCTTCTTTTGTTGTTCCTCCGGTTTGTGCTTCAGAAGTCTCGCACACATCATCGGCGTCAGCGTAAGCGAAACGACTGCGGAGATCAGGATCGTAATGCCGAGGGTGATGGCGAACTCACGGAAGAGCCTCCCCACCACATCACTCATGAAGAGGAGCGGGATAAGAACGGCGACAAGCGAGATGGTCAGAGACACAATGGTAAAGGCAATCTGCTCCGAACCCTTGAGGGCCGCCTCGAGCGGGGGGACGCCCTGCTCTATGTACCGGGCAATATTTTCGATCATGACGATGGCGTCATC
>PLMX01000020.1 GCA_003142635.1 Syntrophaceae bacterium
GTTCTTCTCCTCAGCAGCCTTGGTGAAGTTAAAGCTACCTGTGATTACTGTTGCCCGGTCGATGATCATGATCTTGTTATGGGCAATGGCATGTTTACTGTCAATGAAGGTTGGGATACCGGCATTAGATACAAAAGTGGCGGAGGTATATCTTTCTGACTTCTGGCTTTTATCCAGAATGGCTTCTACTTTTACTCCTCGTTTATGGGCATTGACGAGGGCCTTGGCAATAGGAGCAGAAGTGAAGGAATAGGCCTGAATGAGGATTTCAGATTTTGCAGTTTCTATCTGATTGACGATGGTTTCTGTGCAACCACCATTTGGGCTGAAACAGACTTGGGCTGGTGTGTTGTTCAGCGTGAGGTCGATGGCATATCCGGGTTGAAGGGCAATCAGAAGAATAACGAACAGGATTACTGCTATTGAAATATATTTTTTCATCTACTTTGCCCTCCTCAATGTGAAGTTGACTGATTTCAGTTTAGCCCTCAAGGGGCGGTAGGGTGTCTAACCGATTAGAAAATCCCTTTCTTTATCTGGCATTCTTCTAATGCTCCCAAGAATGTGGAGCAATCACAGCCATCCGATTCGCTTCCATGGCCAAAGATATCCTCCCGAGGATATGCTCCCCCGCTTGATGAGTATATCCCCGGATTCGCTTGTCCCAGGCACCGCAATAAATCGACTTGCTCCTTTTCACAGATTTTAGTTGCAAAATCTTTTTCACAATCCTGAACTTTGGCTTCAAANNATCAGGCTTTCCCGGCAGGAATAGCCAGAATATTGTTCTCCCTCTGACCGAGGGGCGGATGCACATCCTGTCAGTAAACTAACAAATACCAACAAGAGAAGAATATGTTTCATGTCACTTCTCCTTATTTAATAAACACGAAACCCCGCACTCTTTCTTGAGACACGGGGCTTCAGTAATCGGTCCATAGCACCCTCATTTAGGGTTAAAGGGTTTAGGAACTTTAATCTCCGACTTTACCACTACTTCCCAGGATGACCATCGTGCCCACCTCCAGGATGTCCACCCTCAGGATGCCCACCTCCAGGCTTCCCGCCGGGCTTCTTACCAGGCTTTCCGCCAGGATGTTTGCCAGGCTTCCCTCCAGGCTTCCCAGCAGGAGGTCCCCATCCACTATCAGTACGCCAATGACCACCACGCCAATGCCTATTAAGATCATTCTGAGGAATGTAACGAGGATTCCAAGGACGACCGCCCCACATATGGTTGCTATAACGATCTCTCCAATCATTAGGAATTCTTTTATGCCAAGAGGGATAACCACGATAATAACCCCATCCGTGATCATGGTATCTTGAACGATACCAATAACCACCGTGATGCCTCCACCACAAACCTTGTCGGAAATATATTTCTTCCTGAACGCCAGGAACGGCATATACATCAGTTCCGGGTAATACAACCAAATTCGGTGGTCCAACAAATGGAATCGGCGGAGGTGGCGGAACATTTACCTGAACATTGACCTGTGCCATTGACATGATAGGAAACACAATTAGCCCCGCCAAAAGAATTGTTCCAAATAACAATTTCTTCATTTTCTTATCCTCCTTTTTGTTTTGGTAGCGGAGATGGGATTAAAACCCACATTTATAATTGGCAATATCTGTTAATCATCCCAAAACACAAAACCCCGTACTTATTTATGAGAAACGGGGTTTCAGTATTCAGTCCATACTACCCTCACGCAGGGTTAAAGGGTTTAGGATTCTTAACCTCAAATATTACATGTGCTTCAGTTATCATGAATTGAGATTGAAATCTACTACGAAACGACAAATCAGATGGATATGACTTTCGGAAAGATAGAGAGAGGTCGTTTGTTTAGTTTACCTACCTATACGTAACATAATCTGTATTATCTATTGATATTAAGATGTTAAGTTATGTTTAAGATTTCATAGTTTCGTTCTCACGTCAAGGATTATTTGGGTTGCCGGCCGTTCGTTGCATGATCACCTCCATAGCTTTGTAGTAATCCCTCTGGACCTTGAGGTTTGATACCCGGCAGTATCGTTGTGTCGTTCTGATGGAGTTATGCCCCAGGAGATCCTGGAGGGTGGACAGATCAGCATCGGCATTCAACATCTGTGTGGCCATTGTATGGCGAAGATGATGGCAGGAGATCTTCAAGTTCGCTTTGTGAGCATAATATTCCATCCGCTTCTGTATGGCACGTATGGATAAAGGCTGACCGGTAAGAGGCCCTTTCTCCACCAGGAAGACCTTCTTTACTTTATTTGCAGGCCTTACCCTGAGATACGCAAGGAGAGCACCAAGGGCATCGTTGCTGATATATACAATCCGGTCCTTGGCGCCTTTACCATCTTGAATGTGCAGTGTTCTGCGTTTAATATCTATGCTGCCGAGGGAAAGATTAGCCACTTCTTCCACCCGTAATCCGCATCGGAGCATGAGCATGAACATGGCTTTATCCCGCTGGCCTTTCAGATTCTTGAAGAGGATCTCTATGTGTTCATCGTTCAGATGCCTGGGAAGTCCTCTGGGCAGCTTCATGATATTCGGTTTCTTTACAGGGTTGATAAGCTGGAATCCCTCTTCTTCAATGAGGTAGTGATAAAACTGACACACCGTATTCAGATAACAGTTGATGGTCTTCGGCCTTAAACGTTGGCTTAGCAAACAATCTATATACTCTGCGATCTTCCGGTATGTAACATCCTCGATTGGGGCATCGAGCCAGAGAACAAAGTGCTTCAGGCCGTTCATATAACTTTTAACGGTATTCGGTGAGACGTTCCTTCTCTTCAAGAAGCGCCTGTACCTGATGATCGCATCGGTGATGGACATCCTTCTCTCCCCTTTCTATAATAGTCATCGCTCTGAAGTACTCTTCCTCCCGGGTCTTGTCCGTGAGCCTTGCATAACGCCGCGTCACATCCAGAGAGCTGTGCCCCATCAACGGCTGGAGACATTCGATCCGCATGCCTGCATTGAGAAGCTCACTGGCAAAGGTGTGCCGAAGCGCATGAAGGGAATACCCCTTATGAGTGAGACCGGCTTTCGTGAGACATCGTTCAAAGATAAGGTAGGCCGTACTGTAGGACATGCTCTTCCTGCCCTGGGCGTAAAAGAGAAACACCTTTTGATGGTCTCTCATTTTGAGCCATGCCTTCAGGGCACTCATCGCATCATCGCTGAGATACACGACCCGCCCCAGCCGGTTTTTCTCTCCTTCGTAAATATCAATCTTGCGATCCCTGAGGTGAAGATCCTGTATCTTTGTATTGAGCAGTTCGCCGATTCTCATCCCCGTCCGCAAAAGAACCATGATCATGGCCCGGTCTTTCGGATTGTCGATAACGGAAAGTAATTGCTTCACGTCGTCCGGGTCCATGGCCCGAGGCAATGTCTCGGGCTTCCTCAGTCGAATCCTTCTTGCCAGGACATCCGCACTGACAACTCCTGCATCCATCGCATAGCCCAAAAAAGCATTGACGCAGTGCAGCTTCGTCCGCACCGTCGATAGCATCATACCCCGATCCTGCTCATGCTCAATAAAAGCCTCCAAATCNNATACATGTACCGAAAATATTCCGAAACATGCGCTTTGCCCGGCAATTCCCAGCCTGCAAGGCGATTCAACGCCCACTGAAGAGCTTTCGCTTCCTGCGTGTATTCGGGATAAAAAGTCTTCCCT
>PLMX01000031.1 GCA_003142635.1 Syntrophaceae bacterium
TAACTGTCAGCCATTATGTCTAGAGTTGTTGTCTTTTCTTTCTTTGCCCCCTTTGATAAAGGGGGCCACAGGGGATTTCTTTGGAAGACAGCTTTACATACTATGAATCAAATACAGGACAAGGAAGATTCCAACTGCAAGGACTGCTATGGTGAGCAGTATGTAAAGTATAGATGACGGTTGATACGTATCCTCATTTATTTGTCTCTCAACCTTCTTGTATCTGACAAATGCAAGGAGGACCATCAACGTGCCAAGACCGACAAGGAATATTCCAACGATTGCCGAATATCCATGAGAAGGAGGAGAAACGTTTTCAATATTGGCATTTCCCAAAATCAATGACATTTGTTTTATGAACAACGCAAACTTTTCAACAACAAAACCGAATGCCATTATCCCAATGCTTGTTCTTATCCACGCAAGAAATGTTCTTTCATTCGCCATGTGAACACGTCGATTACGAACTTTTGCAGATTTATTGTTTTCAATTATCTCGGACATATGGCTAATCATGCTCCTTTCCAATTTTAAGACGTAGAGTGATCAACTTCAAACGGCGCAGCTGTTTCGGTCTATGCGCCGGACCGGGTCCTGCTGGTAATACTCCCGGAGAACGCGATAAAGGTCGGGGGCGTGGTCCATCATCAAGCGGGGCTGGTCGAAAAACTGCTCGGTGGCAACGGCGAAGAACTCGGCTTCGCTTACCGCGCCGTATGCATTGAGGAATGATTTCTTGCCGTGTTCGACGTCATGTCGGAGGCGAAGATATTCACGAGAACATGTCTCAACCCAATCACGGTATTCAGCCCGGTCCCGCAGCGGGGGAGTGCCATCCGCGGCGCCGTCGAGCATGTCGAGTTTGTGGGCAAATTCATGATAGACAACGTTGTGGCCAAGCTCAGGATGGCGGCCGCCATGCAGAGCTGAATCCCAAACTATAATGAGCGGCCCCTGCTGGAAGGCTTGCCCGATAATGGGGTGGGCAATTCCTACCGGCTCGAGAACGTTTTCAAAAAAGCCGGGTTTGCGATGGGGCGGGACTACAGTGGATGGATAGACGATGATTGACTCTACATTTTTATAGTAATCATGGGGGAGCCCGAGAAGAAGGAGGCACGCCTGAGCGGAGACGGTGACGCGGATCTCATCGGTAAGCTCCAAACCGCCGCAGCCTTCCCAATCTTTTTCGGCGATAAACACCTGGATCAGAGCGCGAAGATGAGCGCGTTCTGCATCTTCCAGCATGCAATAATGGGCAACGTTTTTCTGCAGGATTTCTTCCCATGCGGGAGGAAATGGAACTGCCGTGAGTTTTTTCCGGCGGCGGTCAGTGAGCCAGTGAAACATCGGGATTCCTTTTTTACCAAAGAATAATATATCTTCAATTATATAATCGTGGGGACGTTTGTACCAGCTCAATAATTCGGTAACTTTGGCGCCGCACCTCACGTCTTGTGGTCTAAATTCCATTGACACATAATATCGTTCTTTATATGCTCCCAGAGCGGACCGAAGGGAAAAGAGTCCGTCGTCACCGGCGGCACACGCGTCAGCTCTGTATGAAGGAGGTACAGTCATGCACAGAAAACATCTTTGGATCTTGATCTGTTCTTTGCTTCTGATCACGACTCTGGCGTGACCGTCTTGGGAACGAGCAAGGTCACCCGGATCGGTTGCGGCAGGGCCAACTAAGAACGCAGAAACGGCCTCACAGAACCGGGCCGGCATTTCCACCGAAGGAGACTCAAGCCGTGGGGAACCTCAGCACACTTGCCCTGATCGGAATCTTTTCGTGCGGAGCCATCGCCACTTGGATAGCCGGTGTCTATCTCTCGCGGACGACTGACGCCCTCGACTTCCGATGGAAGCTCGGGGATGCCCTCGGGGGGATGCTCTTGTTATCGGTGTCCGGCAGCCTGCCTGAGGCGGCAATCACGATCTCCGCCGCCATGGAACATAATCTTCCCTTGGCCGCCGGCAATCTCATAGGCGGCATCGCGATGCAGACGATGGTGCTTGCCGTTTGCGACATGTTTGTGAAGGGTAAAAAACCGCTCAGCTACCTGGTGGGCAGCCTGATGCCGGTGCTGGAGGCTTCGCTCGTCATGGCAATTGTGGCCGTCGTTTTCATGGGCTCACTGCTGCCGCCGTCAGTTGCGGTCTTCGGAGTGAGCCCCGCCTCGATTGTGATCATAATCGTATGGGTGTTCGGCATCGCCATGCTGAACAAAGTGCGAAACTCCCCGGCGTGGAAGATCACGATGCAGGGAAGCAAGCCCGGACGTCCGCACCGCCGCATCCCGCATCCCAAGATCCACCATCCATACGAAAAGTGGAGCACGAAGCGCATATTCCTGTTGTTCCTGATCGCATCGATTGTGACTCTGGCCGCCGGTGTGGCGCTCGCAATAAGCAGCGCCGCTCTCTCGGACCGGTTCCACATCAGCGGCATCGTGTTCGGTGCGACCATTCTTGCCGCGGCCAGCGCCCTGCCGGAGATCAGTACCGGCATCGCTGCGGTGCGCCTCGGCGATCATCAGTTGGTGATGAGTGACGTATTCGGCGGCAATGCGTTCCAGATATGCCTGTTCGTGCTGGCTGACATTATGGCCGGCGCACCCGCCTTGCCGCAGTCGGGCGTCGAGAACGGCTGGCTGGCCGCAGTCGGGATCATGCTGACGACGCTCTATGCGTCATCGGTTGTAGTGCGTCCCACAAAACGCTATTTACGATTAGGGATCGACTCAGTGGTCGCTATACTTGCGTTCGTTATCGGCATTGCGGGATTGATTTTGATTGCGCATTGAGGCCGTTTAACACTATGATGCCGGTCCATCAATAAATAATAGAGGAGGAGATTTGCATATGTCAGGCAAGAAAGATTTTACCGCTAAGGAAGCCAAAGCTATTGGGGAAAAACTGGGAATCGACTGGAGCAAATTCGATGTGGAGCAATTCCACATGGGCGTGAACGTGGAGCTGGAGCATGGCCTGCGCAGTCCGGAGACCAACGTCACCAATGACGATCCGCTGACCACCGGCAAGATCGCCCTGGCCCATCTGAATGAATTCCCGGACTATTATACCCGCTTGCACAAGATGGAGAAGGAAGCCGACCTCTTCTGGAAAAAATAGTCCCAAACATGTTTATCCTATCGGGCTTGATTATTTGGCGGGGATGGTCTCCCCATTATCATTACTCCAGCACAATGATCAAAAATCCAACAAGCATCAGAGTCGTGCCTACCAGTCTTTCTCTGAATCCGGTTTCCTTAAAGAGAAAATGACCGTAGATCACACCGACCAGGAGACTCAACCTACAGACAGCTACCGTGTACGCCACATTTGCGAGACTCATGGCAATGGTATAGAAGATCACAGTTATGGCTGCGAAGAATCCGGGTAGAAGAGAGATCTTCAAAGACTCTTTGCAGATGCGGCCATGCGAATGGATTTTACCGACCTTGAAAATTACCGGGCTTAGCACAATGAAAAATGCCAGATTGTATGTAACCCCGAAAAAAAGTGCGGATGAATGGTTAAGAGCATATTTGCCAAAAGTGTTGGTGAATCCATAAAGGATGGCGACGATGATCATAAAGACGGAGCCTTTTTCTTTCCCGATAGCCTTAAACGGTTCCAGGAATCCTTTGCCGATTTCCTTCAGATTCAGGGTATAACTTCCGAAAGCAATCATCAGTATGCCGATGCCGCCCCGGAAAGATACCAACTCTCCCAACATGATGTAAGGTATAATGATGAGACATACAGGTGTTAAAGACAGAAACGGCACCGTAAGGCTGAGGGGAGATATTTTAATTGCCTTCATGTAAAGGATATATGCAATTACTTCGAAAGGCAGTGCGGCGAAGAACGCTTTATAAAAATCTCCATCCAAGGCCGGGATTGGAATAAAGAAGAGGCATGGCGATAGAAGCAGGACAACAACCAGTTGGCGTAACCATGCGATTGTGTATTCATCATGAAGCTGTAAAGCCTTCTTCGTAAGGGCATCACTGGTTCCACCGGTGAGGGCGGCAATCAGCGCCATCAGTATCCATGCATTTTCCATGTCGTATCATTTATCTGAATCCGGCAGCGACCGCAACCCCTTCCTCTCTTTTCCCCCCTTTGTTAAAGGGGGGCTGGGGGGATTTTCAGGTTAGAGCGTATTGTCATTCCCGCGCAGGCGGGAATCCAGATGGTTGTCATTCCCGATCAAGAGACTGTGTCATAATTAGGTTAATTTATAAACAGGTTCTTTGACAAAAAGATATTTGGTTTATGAGAAAAAACCGTAACACAAGCCATATTGATATGGTAGATTTTTTCCGAAAGGAGAAACCGCATGGCATATCGAAGTGGCGATCGTCAGCAGATGAGTTTACTTCCCCAGAGCATTGAAGAATATGTGGCTGAGGATGATCCCGTCAGGGCCTATGACGCCTTTGTCGAAGCTGTTGATTTTCATGAACTGGGAATCAACATCAACCCGTATAAAGTAGGCAATGCCGAATACGATCCCCGATCAATGCTCAAGTTGCTTGTATATGGCTATTCGTATGGCGTGAAGAGTTCCCGTAAGCTGGAGCGGGAGTGTTGCCATAACATAGCCTTTATCTGGCTCATGGGCGGTTTGAAACCTGACCATAAGACGATAGCAGAGTTCAGGCGCCGGAACAAGAAAGCGTTGAAGAAGGTTTTGCGGCACTGTGCCCAGGTATGCATCAAACTGGAACTGATCGCGGGCAATGTTCTGTTTGTTGACGGCACGAAGATTAGGGCAAATGCCGGACGCAATCGCACTCATGACCGAACCTATTATGAAAAGCTTCTGGCTAACCTTGACAGCCGTATTGAGCAGTTGCTCGCCGATTGTGAGACTACCGACCAGTCAGAGGAAGGCACATCCTCTTACGTAGCGATGGACAAGGAGTTGGCTAAGAATCAGAATTTGAAAGAGCGGATCAAGGAGGCCCTTAAATCTTTTGCATCAAGCGATAGGAAGCAAGTCAATCAGGCTGATCCTGATTGCGCCATGATGCACAGTGTTCAGGGCAGTCATGCCGGTTATAATGTCCAGAGCGTGGTGGATGATGAACACGGCCTTATCGTTCAGGCAGAAGCACTAAGCGACGCCAACGATGCACGGCAGTTTGCCCGGCAGATCGATCAGGCCAATGAACTGCTGGAAGCGCCCTGCAAAGTGGCTTGCGCCGATGCCGGATATACGGATACAGTTGAATTAGAGAAGATTGATCAACAGGAGATAAAGGTTATTGTTCCATCACAGCGGCAAGCATTACACGAGGCAGAAAGTCCATTCAGCAAGAGCCATTTTACCTACGATAAAGAGCTGGATTGCTATATATGCCCGGAAGGACACAGATTGTTTTATAGCTTTACCAATAAGAGAAAAGGCAAGCGGCAATATCGGATGGAAGATAAGAAGTTGTGCCATCACTGTCGGCATTATGGTCATTGTACCAAATCCCGTAGGGGTCGTAATATTATCCGGTTGCACAATGAGGACTTAAAGATAAAACTGGAAGCTCAGTATGAGGAGGAATCATCTCAAAAGATTTACGCGCGCAGGAAAACCAGAGTCGAGCATCCCTTCGGCCATATTAAACGGAACTTAAAAACCGATGCTTTTCTTTTGCGAGGCCGAGATGGTGTTCAAGCCGAAACCTCACTTTTAGCAACCTGCTTCAATGTTGCACGCATGATTACGATATTTGGAGTTGGGGTACTGAGAGAAAAGCTGGTATCCTTGAATACGGTTCCAGTTGCCGTGTGATGTACCGGGTAAGTCAAACTTTGCATGCCACAAAGCAGAAAAGCATACACGGATATGAGTTGACAGCGCCTGAAATCTTTTCATGTTAAATCCCGTAACGATTTCCTGATATTTTTTTGTCAAAGAGCGCTTATGTTACAAAGTACCTAATCTATTA
>PLMX01000013.1 GCA_003142635.1 Syntrophaceae bacterium
GGGTCGTCTGTGTCGTCATGATCCCGTTCCTACTTTCCCGAGATTCGTCCTGCTTAACTAACCATCGCCTTTACGGCATCAATCACCGGATTGGTGAACAGGGCAATCAGGACCGTATAAAGCGCGAAGGCTGCGACCGTCTCGCTGGTGTACATCTTCTCATACTTGCTTTTCAGAGAGATGATAATGAGTCCGCCTACAATCAGACATCCCAGCTGGAAGTAAGGGAAGTTACCCACACCCGCTATTGCGTATTCCGCGAAGCTGAAAGTTGCCGTCAAAAGAACCACCGTTGCCGCTACTGCCATTGTTGCTAATGTCTTTTTCATGATCTGTCCTCCTATGTTCATTTTTTATTTTTGATTTCTTTTGACTTTATAATAGAGCATCAAGCGTGCCAAGTCTTGTGAAACAACGTCAGATATGATTTATATACCTGTATTGATTAGATATAATCGAAATAAAGGACGGGACGGAATAAAGGTTTTCAGGCCGGATGGTGGATGTTTTTTTAATGAAGCGTTAATATTGGTTGAACGGAATGATGGGAATGAGGTTCTGGACAGCGGAAAAATTCGGGAAGGGCTACAGCGCCAGAACTATAACATTGAAGATTCGTTACAGTGATTTCTGGACAGTAACCAGGGCCTGCACTGCCCATGAGGCTGTCAAAAAGGAAGATGAAATACGACGTTTGGCCTTTTCCTGTTTGAAGCGGGTTGATCTGGCAGGACCTAAAGTCCGGCTGGTTGGTGTCAGAGTAAGCAATCTGGAAAAGATTGCAATTGTTTCTCCACCAGTATAGATTGGCCAGAAAGAATACAATTATCTATGGAGAAAACAGATGGGCAAAGATCTTTTGAAAAAGGATAAATATGAAATCATGAAACGTCCGGCAAAGCATGATGTCGAGGTTATTGATCAGGTCCAAAATAGATCTCCATTTATAAGTTTTCGGTATTCCTATAAGGAAGTGTCTTCTGGTGGCGGCAAGACCCATATCAGATCAACGGAGAAGAGCTTCGAAAATGGCAAGTTCAAATCAGAAGAATTCGAAGGGACCCTAGACGGTAATGTTCATTCCAGCATGGTCGGTGAGATGCAGAAACAGATCTTGAATCAGCTAACAGTATTCATGAAACCGTTTTCCATGTTTTTGCCTTTTGGCGGCCCGAAGGATAAAGATAAATAGAACCAGTTCAGAATATCCGATAAAGAATTCTGCCGCGCCAAAATAAAGGTCACACATGCCTGCAATACTTTCATACATCACAATACCGACTAATCCTCAAGTCAATGTCTTCCGATAATCTTGCAGACCTCCAAGGCCAAATTGAGAGAATCACGTTCACCAGCGAGGAAACGGGCTATACCGTTGCCAAGATAAAGGTTTATGGTCGGCGAGATCTGGTGACAATCATCGGGAACATTATCAATCCCACTCCAGGTGAAATCATCAAAATGAAGGGTGAGTGGGGCAATCACCCAAAATACGGCGAACAGTTCAAAATCGTCTTCTGCCAGACCACCACTCCTGCCAGTGTTTATGGGATTGAAAAGTATCTCGGGTCAGGACTGATCAAGGGTATCGGCCCGGTTATGGCCAAGCGGATCGTTAAAATGTTCAAAGAGAAGACCCTTGAGGTCATTGAGAACGAGATCAATAAGCTGGTCGATGTAGAAGGTATTGGTCAAAAGCGTATCGGCATGATNNATGATCAGAAAAGCATGGGAAGAACAGAAGGAAATCAGAGCCGTCATGATCTTCCTTCAGGCCCATGGTGTCAGCTCAGGATATGCCGCCAAGATTTTCAAGCAATATGGCAATGAAGCCATCAAGATTGTGCAGGAGAATCCTTATCGGCTGACAACGGATATTTTTGGCATAGGATTCATCACCGCTGACAAGATTGCAGAAAAGCTCGGTTTTGCCAAAGACTCGGAACTGAGAGCAGCAGCAGGTATCCTCTATGTCCTCCATGAACTGACCGATGAAGGGCATGTTTATTACCCCTATGATCCGCTGATAAAGAAATGCAAAGAGATGCTGGATATTGACCGGGAGATCATTGTCAAGGCGATCGGCACTGTTGCCGTGGACAAGCAGATCGTCATTGAGGACATCAACCAGGATCTTGCCGAATTCCAGGAGAACAATAAAGCGGTCTATCTGGCTGGATATCATATTGCAGAAAAGAATCTTGCCGTTCGCCTTAAGACGCTTGTGAACGCTCCCCAAGCCATAAGAAAAATTGATTCGGAAAAGGCCATCCAATGGGTCCAGGAAAAACTGTCCATTACTCTTGCCGATAAACAAATCGAAGCTGTCCAGCGTGCCTCAGAAAATAAGGTCATGATCATTACTGGCGGTCCAGGAACAGGGAAAACAACCATTATTAATGCCATCCTCAAGATATTCTCCGCAGTAAAGGCCAATATCATGCTCGCTGCTCCTACCGGCCGAGCGGCTAAAAGGATGTCTGAAACGACTGGTCACGAATCCAAGACCATTCATCGGTTGCTGGAATACAACATGCGAAAGGGCGGATTTCAGAAGAATGAAGAATCCCCTCTTGATTGTGATCTCCTGATCGTTGATGAGGCCTCCATGATTGATACCCTGCTCATGCATCATCTTCTGAAGGCAATCCCTGTTACAGCCACGTTTATCATGGTCGGAGATGTGAATCAGCTTCCCTCTGTTGGCGCCGGTAATGTTCTCAAGGACATCATTGATTCTGGTATTTTGCCTGTAGTCCAGTTAAATGAGATTTTCCGGCAGGCAAAGGAAAGCTCCATTATCGTCAATGCCCATAAGATCAATGAAGGTATCATTCCGAACCTGAAGTCCAATCAGGATAAGGTGGATGACTTTTATTTTATTGAACAGGAAGATCCAGAAAAGGTATTGGAAATGATCATCAACCTTGTCAGGCAAAGGATTCCGAAACGATTCGGATTCAATTCTGTCAATGACATCCAGGTGCTCACACCCATGCACAGGGGAGCCATCGGCGCCGGCAACTTAAATATTGAGCTTCAAAAAGCCTTGAATCCCGGAGAGGAAGGGGTTCTTCGAGGCGGACGTCTTTTTAAGGTCAACGATAAGGTTATGCAGATTGTGAACAACTATGACAAAGAGGTCTATAATGGCGACATCGGTCGGATCGCTGCCATTGATGAAGAGGCAAAAGAAGTCAAAGTGATCATGGATGACCGGGATATCGTCTACGACTATTCGGATCTCGATGAACTTGTTCATGCCTATGCCGTCTCTGTTCATAAATCCCAAGGGTCTGAATATCCGGCAGTGGTAATCCCGATACTTACCCAGCATTATGTGCTGCTTCAGAGAAACCTGCTGTATACTGGCGTGACCAGAGGAAAGAAGCTCGTTGTGATTGTGGGAACAAAGAAGGCGATGGCAATTGCCGTGAAGAATAACAAGACGGAGAAGAGATATACG
>PLMX01000249.1 GCA_003142635.1 Syntrophaceae bacterium
TGGTACGCGGACTCATCCTTCAGTGAAAGCTTGTAAACAGAGGCCTTCTTTGACTGTTACACCGCAGTGAAAGCAGTATTATTAGGTATTAGCCCACCTTTCGATGAGTTATTCCCAACTAAAGGGCAGATTATCCACGCGTTACTCACCCGTGCGCCACTTTACTCATTCGCCGAAGCGAACTTTCTCGTACGACTTGCATGTGTTAGGCACGCCGCCAGCGTTTGTTCTGAGCCAGGATCAAACTCTCCAGTTTTAATCCTTATAGAGATTGCTCTCTAACTTTCCAACAAAATCGAAAAGGACCCACAAATCTATTATCCCACTATTCAATTTACAAAGAACAATTCTAAAGCGAGTTTTTAGAATAATTTAAATTACCAATTCTGTCAAGATTTATTTCTCGAAGCACTATGCGCGAAGAGTTACTGCAGCACTAAAAAGAAATCCGTCAAGACTGAAAAGAACTTGTTCTTCTACATACTCTTTCGGCAATAGTCAAGATAAATTTTTGCCAAAAAATAAAAAAGTTATTTCACCGTAATAAGCGCGTGTTTTTTCTTACCTTTTCTCAAGTGAATTTCTCCATGCGCGTTGAGATGGCTGATGGTGATCATTTCATCAAACTTCTCAATTGGGCAATCATTGATATATATCCCGCCCTGCGCAATCAGCCGTCTTGCCTCTCCACTGCTACCGGCTAAACCCACCTCACAGGCGAGCTTAAAGGCGGGAATGCCCTTTTCGAGTTCGGACCGCGATCGCTCACTGGTGGGAATTGCAGATACGTCGCGCGCCACGTCCTGTCTCGGAATGCCGCTTGATGGGAAGAGCCCTCCTTCTATTGGCTTCGTATTAAAGGCTGTCGCAGAAGCCGTCCATGCGGCAATAGCCGCTTCACCGCCATGGGTTATCCGGGTCGCCTCAAAAGCGAGCACCGCTTTGGCCATGTTCAATCTTGAATCTACCAGATTTCGGACTTCAAGTATCTCGTTCATCGGCAAAAAAGTAAATAGCGACAAGAACCTCTCCACATCTGAATCATCCGTATTGATCCAGAATTGATAATACTCATAGGGAGACGTCAGTTCCGGGTCGAGCCACACGGTTCCCTTCTCAGTTTTTCCCATCTTATACCCATGTGACGTTGTAATTAGGGGAAATGTTATACTGAAGGCGTTCTTCCCTTCCACCCTTCTTATAAGGTCACTCCCGGCCAGCATATTACCCCACTGATCATTTCCGCCCATCTGCAGTACGCAACCGTAATTGGTGAACAAATACAAAAAATCATAGGCCTGAAGCAGCATGTAGTTAAATTCGATAAAATTGAGACCGGTCTCGAGCCGCATCCTGTAGCTCTCTGCGGCAAGCATCTTGTTTACGCTGAAGTGTCTCCCTATATCCCTCAGAAATTCGATGTATCTTAGTCCAGTCAGCCAGTCCGCATTATTCAATAATATGGCCTTGCCTTTTCCGAAATCCATATATCTCGACAACTGCCTCTGCAAACAGGACGCATTGTAGTTGATATTTTCTCGTGTGAGAATCTGACGCATTTCAGATTTCCCGCTCGGATCACCTATCAGGCCTGTTCCCCCACCGATCAGGATAATCGGGCGATGTCCGCATTCTTGCATATGCATCAAAGCCATTATCGGGACAAGGCTTCCTATATGCAAACTTGTCGCAGTCGGATCAAAGCCGATATAACATGTGACGTGTTCATTCTGCAGCAGAGAGCGCAGTTCCGCCTCGTCCGTAACCTGTTCTACAAATCCCCTTTCGGCAAACACGTCATATACGTTCTTCAACTTTTCTTCTCCACTGCTTTCTATCAGGGGCTCGTACGACTACATATCATCATTCCGGCATGCCGCCGTTCTGCAAGGTGTAGCTTTCGGGGTGACTATTGGTTCCCGCAGTTTTCTCAATCTCTCAGATGCACCGTCAATCTCTCAATTCCTGCAGCCTTGCCGCTCTTTCCATCAACGTCAATAACGACAGCCTGAAGCCGAACATCATCCTTGGCCACGTCAAACTTGTTCGGTATCTGCGTCAAAAACCTCTCAATCACAACATCCTTTCTTATGCCGATGATCGAATTGAAAGGACCCGTCATCCCGACATCTGTTATGTAGGCGGTGCCGCCGGGCAGTATACTTTCATCGGCGGTCTGCACATGTGTATGCGTCCCGAGGACAGCACTGACACGATCATCAAGAAACCAGCCCATAGCTTCCTTCTCCGAAGTAGCCTCAGCATGCATATCTATAATGATTGTCTTCGTGTACTTCTTCATCTTTTCTATTTCTCTTTCGGCCGCTCTGAAAGGACAATCGATAGGTCTCATAAAGACCCGTCCCATAAGATTAATCACTCCGCAGGATATCCCCGACGAATCAGGCCTGACGACACTTCCCCACCCGGGCGAACCTGCAGGAAAATTGGCCGGCCTGAGAAGCGTTTCATAGTCTCCAATGAATTCACTGATCTCACGCTTGTCCCAGATATGATTGCCCGAAGTCAACACGTTGATGTGATCCCCGTAGAGCTCTTCGACAACGTCTCTTGTCACACCAAATCCTGCAGCTGCATTCTCGCAATTCGCAATGACGAAATCAATCTTGTGCTGAAACATTATCTCGGGCAAAAGCTCACGTACCGCGCGTCTTCCCGGTTTGCCTACTATGTCTCCAATGAACAATATCTTCATCGTTTTCTATCTTGCATAATCTGAAACCCGTGTTTCCCTGATGACAGTTACTTTTATCTGTCCCGGATAAGTCAAATCAGCTTCAATTTTCTTGATAATATCCTTGCAGAGCATTACGGTATCGTCATCCGAAATCTTTTCATTTTCAACAAGTATGCGTATCTCTCTCCCTGCCTGTATGGCATAACACTTGTCAACTCCGCTAAAGGAATTTGCTATGCTTTCCAGTTCCTCCAAGCGCTTGACATAGGTTTCGAGCATCTCCCTGCGTGCGCCCGGCCTCGCCGCAGACAGGCTGTCAGCCGCCTGAATGAGCACGCCCAAGAGCGTATTGGTTCGACCATCGTCATGGTGCGTGGCAATGGCCTGAACAATCCTGGCGGATTCACCGAATCGCTTTGCGTAATCGGCGCCAATTGCCGCGTGTGTGCCTTCTATCTTATGGTCCACCGCTTTTCCTATATCGTGGAGGAGCCCTGCCCTCTTGGCTTCTTTGACATTCATCTTCAACTCGGCAGCCATAATGCCCGTAAGGTGAGCAACTTCTACAGAATGCTGAAGGACGTTTTGAGAAAAACTGGTCCTGAACTTGAGACTTCCTAAGAGATTCGTAATTTCAGGATGGAGGTCATGTACTCCTACGTCAAAAGATGTGCGCTCGCCCGTCTCTCGGACAATAGCATCCACCTCCGTCTTGACCTTCTTCACTATATCCTCAATCCTGCCGGGATGGATTCTGCCGTCTGTAATCAATCGTTCCAGAGACATCCTTGCCACTTCCCGTCTGATGGGATCAAAACTCGACAGGACAACGGCCTCCGGTGTATCATCAACGATTAAGTCTATGCCCGTTGCCGCCTCAATCGCCCTAATATTTCTGCCTTCTCTTCCGATAATTCTGCCCTTCATTTCGTCGTTGGGAAGACTAACGACTGATACAGTGTTCTCAGCAACGAATTCGCTGGCATATCTTTGCACTGCATACGTGATGATCTCTCGTGCATTCTTATCAGCAGTCCGTTTGGCCTCTTCCTCTATCTTTCTTATATTAACTGCCGCCTCCCGTTTCGCTTGAGCTTCCATGGACTGCATGAGATAATTCTTTGCCTCTTCAGAGGAAATGCCTGCAATCTTCTCCAGCTTTTCTTTCTGTTCCTCAAGCAAACGGTTTAACCTTTCATGTTTATCATTTAGCTGCGATTCCCTGTTTATCAGGCCCTTCTCCCTGTTCTCAATATTCGTTTCCTTTTGAGACAGCGAGTCTAACCTTCTATCTATATTTTCTTCTTTTGACCGCAGCCTCCGTTCAAGATTGTCGAGTTCAAGTTTCCTTTCTTTTGAATCTTTTTCGAACTCCGTTTTTGTCTTGAGAAGATTTTCTTTAGCCTGAAGGAGGGCCTCCTTCTTGATGGTTTCCGCTTCCTTCTTTGCCTCATCTATGATTCTGGCTGAGAGGTTTTCCGACGATTCCAGTTTCTTGTCGGAAAGTCTCTGTCTCAACGCATAACCCAACAAGACGCCGATGGCTATAGAGCCGATTACAATAAACGTGATTAAAGTGTTATATATCAAAGCCTCTTCACCTCCCTATCTATGATGTGGAACAGAATACCCAGGGCTTATCATGGATAAAATGTTCATTGCGCGAATTTGCAACGTAAGATATTTCAACTTGCCTCTTTCGCCTCGGAACCTTTGACTAACCATTTATCCGCGGCTTCGCCGTCAAAAAGTCCAAGTTCATTGTATCAATGGGAATATGATGGAAGGGATTGCGTTAACTGTGCGGCTGAGGGAATAACAGCTGATGAACACCCTAATTATAAAATAAAACCCCCGCCAATGCCGTGTTAAACACCTTTTTGAACCTTCCGATAAGGTGGGCACCCTATTGTTGCTTTAGGCTTTCCACCCCCGTTCTTACGGGATGCTGGCAGACATGCACACCGCTAACAAGGAAAGGCCCCCGGTTCCAAGGTGTTGGCTCAAAAAATGAATGTTAATCACGCACACTGCAGGGGATAATAATCTTTTTACTTCACTTTATCTCATCAATAAGATCAATCAGTTTCCCGGATCTATTCTCTAATTGATTACAAATATCTTCTTTCATTCCCTTAAACTTAATATACTCATCTGCAATGTTCAAAGCAGCCAGTATGGCAACATTTAAGGTGTTAGCGTTTGCGGATGTATTTCCCGCTTCTTCTATCTTGTTACTTACGTACTTGACAACGCTTGCTACGTGTTCATCCCCCGAATCAGATAAAACCGACAACTGCTGCCCCAGTATATTGATATTAAAGCTCTTGTCCAAATACATGACCTCAATATTCATTTCTGTACATTGATATCCTGAAGCAAATCAAGTAGTGAGTCCACCTTTGTGCGAATCGAATCCCTTTCCCCGTTTAATCCCCTTATTTTATTGTTCGCCCCTTCTAACTCCGATCCTTTGCTTTTGAGAAGTTCTTCTAATTCATGATTCTTCCTTCTCAGTAAAGCATGTTCTTCGATAAGATTTTTAATCTTGCTTTCCAATTCCTCAAATTTAACAAGTTCCACAATTCATCACATCTTTCATCCGGTTCGTAACCGCGCTCCCTGCAATCGAACACCCCGAAAATAGGCCTTCAATTGTAACAGGAAAAACTCCCGCTGATCAATAAACCTCTCGGTAATTTTTATCCAAAGAATTGGCTGGGATTATGCCAAATTCGACCCATAAAAGTCAAGCGCTTATTTTATTCTTTCAGGGACATGGGAAGGCCTTCTACAACAGTATGGAAAAATCGGTGAACTGCAGCTAAGATATCATTCTTATCATGTATTCTGCCCACTACCTCCCTAAACAGAGAGCCGCCCCTTATGCCCTTTGTGTACCAGAGGAGGTGTTTGCGGAAATTCCTGAGACCGAGGCTTTCCCCCGAGTGATTTATTTCCATTTCCATATGCAGTCTTATGATCTTCTCCCTCTCGGCCGAAGATGGGGGCAAAGTGTTCTTGTTCTCCTCAAGATGTCTTATGATGTCGCGGAACAACCAGGGATTCCCCAGAGCCGCCCTTCCCACCATGATGCCGTCACAACCGGTAGTCCTTATCATCCGGCGGGCGTCTTCGGGACTTCTTACATCGCCGCTTCCTATTACAGGGGCATGCAGTTTTCTTTTCACTTCTTCAATGACGCTCCAATCGGCAGCTCCGCTGTATCCCTGAGCTGCAGAACGGGGATGGAGTATCACTGCATCCACGCCGCAATCCTCGGCTATGCCTGCGATCTCAAGGGCCGCCGTTTCGCCGCAATGCCAGCCGGAACGAAGTTTTATCGTCAATGGCAATGATGTCACCTTCCGGACCGCCTGCAGGATACGGCGCACTCGCTCAGGTTCTTTCAAGAGGGCGGCGCCCGCACCCGTCTTTACAACTTTCCTTACAGGACAGCCCATGTTTATGTCTATAAGATCCGCACCGTTATCGGCGGCCATTTGCACCGCTTCGCAGAGGAGGCCCGGATCCGCTCCGAAGATCTGGACGCCTAAGGGTTTGTCGTCACCTGAGGATAGGAGGTACCGGTAGCTTCTCTTGGTGTTCCTGACAAGGCCATTGGCACTGATCATCTCCGTAAATGCTAAACCACACCCGAATTCTCTCGCGAGGGTCCGGAAGGGCAGATTCGTGATGCCTGCCATGGGCGCCAGAAAAATATTATTCTTGAGGGTCAGATTTCCTATTTTCACTTGCATGCTTTTATGCGTTCTGACGCCTTCTCAAGATCATCAGGAGTGTTTATACCCATGGCCTCGAAGGAGTTGGCGGTGATGAACGATCCGGTCTTAAAACCCTTCCTCGATGCTATGCCGACTATATCCGTGAGATAGTATTCTTTCTGGATATTTTCATTGCCTATATCACCAACGGCGCTAAAGAGAAAATCGCTTTCGACACAGTATATACCCGTATTTATCTCTTTTATCTTCTTTTCAGCAGGAGACGCATCTTTTTCCTCCACGATCCGCGATATCTTACCTTTCTCCCCTTCCTTGATCACTCGTCCATAGCCCGAAGGATCATCCAATATCGTCGTCAGAACCGTAACAATCGATTTTTCCAGGACATGAACTTCCAAGAGGGCCCTGATTGTGGAAGGCGAAAGCATAGGGACGTCTCCGCACAATATCAGTATGGCGCCATTGTAACCGTGGAAAACATTTCTCGCCTGAAGAACTGCGTGTCCCGTGCCCAGCTGCTCACGCTGTTCCACAAAGATCAAACCCTGATTCTTGAATGCCTCCCTGACGAGACCTGCCTGGTGACCTATGATCACGACGATTTTGTCCACGTTCACTGACCTGGCGGCGTCCACTGAATATGTCAGCATCGGCTTGCCGCATAAGGGATGCATGACCTTAGCTACATCCGCCTTCATCCTCGTCCCCTTACCCGCGGCCAAAATGACGGCACTTACTTTTTGTTTTTCATTCCCCTTCATCCAACAACCTTCAACCTTGCAGATCAATTGATTACGTTAAGCATCCCGACAGCCGCACCTTGTAACCCCTGCCTCCTCCTTCGCCGTGATTCTCGCCTGTTAATATTGACCATTGATTATAAACCATCAAGGGCCGGCCTTGTCTCCACCGCTGACATCCGTGTCAACAGGCAGCTCGACTAAGACCTCCTTGATGGACCTTGCGTCGGCATCCTCGATCACAAACAGCGTGCTGCCATGTCTCAATGCATCTCGTCGTTTCGGTATCCTCTCCATCCTATAAAGCAAGAATCCCCCGAGCGTTTCATAGTCTCCGTCCGGAATGTCGAGCGGAAGCAATTGATTAATCCTCTCTATACTTATCTTGGCATTTACGAGATATTTCCCCGCCCCGATCTTCTTATACATCTTTTCTCCGCTGCCATATTCATCGTCAATCTCACCCACAATTTCCTCGAGTATGTCTTCTATAGTCACAATGCCCAGTGCACCACCATATTCATCGACAACGACGGCCATCCTCTCACCTCTGATCAGTAATTCAACAAGGAGTTCTTTGGCAAGTTTTGTCTCAGGAATATAATAGACCACCGGTTTGAGATAGGATTCGATCGTCTCGTTCCCCTCAGATAGCGGAGGCTGACTTGCAGCGCGTCCGTGCAGAGCCTCCAAGAGGTCGAAGTAGTGAAGTATGCCGATGATATTGAATATCTGATCACGATAGACGGGGATACGGAGATATTTTTTTTCAGCTGCAAGCTGAACCGCCTCTCTGAGAGTGGCCGTTGCCGGCAGGGACGTCATTGCCGATAGAGGCACCATTATTTTATCAGCTGTTACCTCGGAGAAATCGATGATGTTTCTGATCATTTCCCTTTCGGTGCCCAGGATATCGCTTTCTTCCGATTTGTGCCTCAGCATCTGTTTCAGGCCATCTTTTGTAATATAGGATGCAGAGACGATATCTTTTCCTCCGGTTGAAATACGGATAGCCACCCGCGATATCGTAGAGATGATAATCACTATGGGAAAGAGCAACCACGATGATACCCATATGAACCACGCAAGTCTCATGGCAATGAATTCCGCATGCTGCTGGAAAATACTCTTGGGAACAATCTCACCCACGATAAGAAGCGTGGGAATCATAACCGCAACAGCCAACATCGGGCCTTTGGCTAAACCGAATGCGGATATGAAGAGAGCGGTGGCGATGGAGGTGCTCGTGACTACACATAGCCCTGTCCCGCTTAATGTTGTCGAAAGGAACCAGTCCGGTTTCTCGATAAGCCTCAGGGCAATCTTTGCGGAGTGGGAGCCCATCTTGGCCTTCTGCCTTATCTTATTGACATCTGAGGCAACGAAGGCGAGTTCACCACCGGAGAATAGTCCCTCAAGACATATGCAGAAAAGAATCAAAAGGAGAGAAGAAAAGTTATCCATCAGCACTTTGCTCCCGCCTCTCAATCCTTATATTCAAGATCCTCGCCTTGCCCATTTTCTCCACCCTAAATATGTAATCACCGAAGCCAACCTCTTCCCCTCTTGCAGGCAGTTTCCCGAAAAGATGGAAGACGAAGCCGCCGACAGTGTCGAAATCTTCCTGCGGAATCGAGATATCTATCAGACTGTTTAAGTCCTCCGCAGGCATCTTTCCTGACACCAGCAATGTTCTGTCATCGATTCTCTGCCAGAGGTTATCCCTTAGTCCATAATCATCATAGATATCCTCAAAGAGACTCTCGAGGATATCCTCAATTGTTACCATGCCGGATACGCCTCCATACTCATCGACAATTATGGCAATTTGAATCTTTCTTGTCTGAAATTCCCTAAGGAGGCTGGCCGCACTCTTTACCTCGGGGACAAACCACGGCTTCTTCAACAATTTATTTATATGAAGGCCGGCGCTTTCTCCGGATATTCCGCTTATAAGGTCCCTTGCAAACAGGATCCCGAGGATATCATCCCGATCACTGCCGTAGATGGGTATCCTTGTATGCCGTGCTTTGATGATTTCTGCTTCCATCTCTGTCATGCTAAGAGATATGGGAAGGCAAAACATCTCGACGCGGGGAATCATGACCTCAGAGACCGGCTTATCGGCCAGGCCAAATACCTTGTGTATGAGATCCCTCTGCGCTTCTTCCAGTCCGCCTTCTTTCTGATAGACATCAATGAGGGTCTTAAATTCATCTTCTGTAAGAACTTTTTTCCCCGGTGCAGTTTCAGCCGAGAACAGAGATACAAAGAACCAGGATATTCTTTCCAAGGCCCACACGACAGGGCGTTCAATTCTCGAGACGATCACCAAAAGAGGCGAGACGAGCGCAGAAAAAGTCATGGGACGAATAACAGCAAAAGTTTTTGGTATCGCCTCCGCAAAAATAAGCAGAACCGGGGTCGTAACGGCAACTGCCAACCACTGACCGTCTGCGCCGAAATAATGTATGCAAAGGGAAGCCACCAAGACGGATATGGTGATGTTGACTGATTCATTACTTACGAGGATCGTAATGAGCAGCCTTCTCGGATGTTCCAAGAGCCTGGTTACATGCGACAGAAACTGGGAGCGTTCTTCCTTCATTTTATGGAGGTGAAGAGGGGTAAGCGAAAAAAGTGCCGCCTCTGAACAGGAAAAAAATCCCGACAGGAGAAAAAGAATTACAAGCAGTGCAAATTTGAATGTAATGAGATATTCCAATTTTATAGAAAAATGTTCCCCGGTATTGAAGTAATGGTCATGCAGTATGGATATTTATACTTGTAGACGTTACTTTAGCAAATTTTTTTCCTGAAGGACAGACTATTAATCTCAACGTGCGATCAGTTTTGTTTGACGCGGATGATTTTTTCCGATATTTTGGGATGCAAAAAGGGCAGAAGTTTCAGAATTGGCATCACGAGATGTGCGAGCGGATATAGCCAGCCGCAAAAAAATGTGTGAGGAGAAATACCATGATTAGCGTACTTTTGATCGGAAACGGCGCCCGTGAACATGCTGTCGCCGAAGCGGTCATGAGATCAAAACATCGGCTAAGACTATTTTCATTTATGAAAGCCAACAACCCGGGCATCGCATCGATCTCAGAAAAAATATCCCTGGGAAGCTACGGTGATTTAACGGCCATCAGCGCCTTTGCAAAAGGGACCTCTGCAGATTTTGCAATTGTCGGACCGGAAGACCCCCTGAAGAGCGGAGTCGTAGATGCGTTGAAGGAAATGGGCATCCCGACGGTCGGTCCCACCATGAGCTTGGCCCGTCTTGAGACTTCAAAGTCCTTCACAAGGAATTTGCTCCGAAAATACGATATACCGGGTAATCCAAAATTTAAAATATTCACAAGCATGAAAGGGATCAAAGAATTCTTAGGCGAACTTGACGGTATAGTTGTCAAACCGGACGGACTCACCGGAGGCAAAGGCGTCATGGTTCAGGGAGATCATTTTCAGACAGAGGAAGAGGCACTCGCATACTGCGAGCAGGTTCTGGCCGAGCATCAGAGTGTGACTATTGATGAAAGACTGGAGGGTGAAGAATTTTCCCTGCAGTGCCTGTGCGACGGAAAGACAGTTGTCGCAACCCCTCCAGTTCAGGACCACAAGAGGCGGTTCGTCGGCGACAAAGGGCCAAACACGGGAGGAATGGGATCGTACTCTTGTGAAGATCATTCTCTTCCCTTCATGGATAAGAAAGACGTCGCGGACGGGCTGGCGATTACCCAGAAGGTTGCGGAGGCAATTTATAAAGAAACAGGAGAGTATTACAAAGGAGTGATGTACGGTGGATTCATGATAACAAAATCAGGCATCAAGCTCCTCGAATACAATGCCCGCTTCGGCGACCCCGAGGCCATGAATATCTTTCCCATCCTGAAAACTGATTTCGTCGATGTCTGCAAAGCAATCATCGAAGGAACCCTTGACAGAATAAACATCGAATTCGAGAAAAAGGCCACAGTGTGCAAGTACGTTGTCCCCCTCGGTTACGGTCTTCCCAAAGACCATCCTCACGCCCAATCGACTTCGGCAAGAATCGAGGTTGGCGATGTGCGGTCAGCGCGCCTGTACTATGCTTCTGTTGACAAAAGGGAAGACGGACTTTATATGAGCACATCCCGTGCAATCGGCGTCGTCGGCATAGCAGACAGTCTCCATAAGGCGGAAGAGATAGCTGAAGAAGCTGCTTCTCAAATCAAGGGACCTGTAGATCACAGACCCGATATTGGTACGGAACCGCTCATCGAAAAAAGAATAGGCCACATGCGGCAGGTAAGGAGGTAGAGTGGTTTATAGGTGTCGTCAGGATGCCAGACTACGAAATGAAAATGAATACTATCAGAAGAGCGCTGATAAGCGTCACTGACAAGAAGGGCATTATCGAGTTTGCACGGGGACTCAAGGGCTTTAACGTCGCAATCGTGTCGACCGGAGGAACTGCGGCCCAGTTGCGGGCAAGCGGCATAGATGTGATCGACGTATCAGACTACACCGGCTTCCCGGAAATGATGGATGGCAGATTGAAGACACTGCATCCTAAGATACATGGCGGTCTTCTGGCACTTCGTGATAATGAGGCTCACATGAAAGCTGCAAGGGAGCACCATATCGACATGATCGACATGGTCGTTGTCAACCTCTACCGGTTCGAGGACACCGTAGCGAAAAAAGATTGTACCCTTGATGACGCCATTGAAAACATCGATATCGGCGGCCCGACCATGCTGCGGGCCGCAGCGAAGAATTATCGCCATGTAAGCGTCATCACCGATCCCGCTGATTACCCCGCCGTCTTGGAGGAAATGAAAAAAACGGGCGGGAAAATTTCGGATAATACAAACTTTGCTCTTGCCGCCAAGGTCTTTCGACTGACGGCCAGATACGATGGCGCTATCTCCAACTACCTGAGCAGTATCAGCAAGGATGGGCCCCCGAAAACATTCCCTGAAACTTTTACCGTTCAGTTTGTCAAAGCCCAGGATCTCCGCTACGGAGAGAATCCCCATCAGCATGCAGCTTTCTACAAGGAAACGGATCAAGCCCCTTCTGCCATAGCCGGTGCGCATCAGCTCCAGGGAAAAGAATTGTCATACAACAACATCATGGACAGCGATGCCGCGTGGCAGATGGTTTCTGCTTTTGAACTGCCCGCAACGGTTATTGTCAAGCATGCCAACCCCTGCGGCGCAGCCACCTCCGGCGGCGATATCGCCCAGGCTTTCAGGAAGGCCATGGAAACGGACCCGGTTTCCGCCTTCGGGGGCATCGTGGCCGTGAACAGGACAATAGACAAGAACGCGGCCGAAGATATGGCCAAGATCTTTCTTGAATGCATTATTGCACCCGGATTTGACGACGACGCAAGGGCCATACTGAGTGCAAAAAAGAACGTGAGGCTCCTGGAAATTCCCCAGACAGGAACCCGCGCAGCAGGCTACGACTTCCGGCGGGTAGTAGGAGGCCTTCTCATTCAGGAAAGGGATGCGGATGATTTTGATATCAGGAAAGCGCATGTTGTTACAAAAAGGCCTCCCACAGAGGAAGAATACCAGGCTTTGGACTTCGCCTGGAGGGTTGTGAAATACGTCAAATCGAACGCCATTGTCTACGCCACAAGAGACCAATTGGTG
Source organism: Syntrophaceae bacterium (assembly GCA_003142635.1). GTDB lineage: Bacteria > Desulfobacterota > Syntrophia > Syntrophales > UBA2185 > Fen-1135. Next base: position 12,836 of record PLMX01000249.1, read on the forward strand.
GGTGTGGGCGCAGGACAGATGAGCCGCGTAGACTCCGTGAAGATTGCCACCATGAAAGCCAAGCTGCCGACAAAAGGCTGCGTCTTGGCATCAGATGCTTTCTTCCCATTCAGGGACGGCGTCGACATCGCAGCAGAGGCGGGTATCACCGCCATAATCCAACCCGGAGGCTCCGTCAGAGATGAGGAAGTTATCAAGGCGGCCGATGAGCATGGCATGGCCATGATCTTCACGGAGAAAAGGCATTTCCGACACTGATCGCAGTATCGCTATTTTAAGGATTTTATAAGACGAGGGCTACTCAACATGAAAGAGAAGAAGGCGCCCATAGTCAGCGTGGTTATGGGAAGTGATTCCGACCTCCCGATTATGGGAGAGACTATCAGGCTCTTAAAGGATTTCGCAGTTCCTCACGAGGTTTTTTTGACTTCCGCCCACCGTTCGCCGGAAAGGACATCGTCATTCGCCAAGAAGGCATCTCAAAGAGGCGTCAAGGTTATCGTCGTGGGCGCCGGAGCTGCGGCGCATCTGGCCGGTGTAATTGCCTCCCAGTCCATCCTGCCGGTCATCGGCGTGCCGATCGATGCGACGCCGCTCGGCGGAATGGATGCCTTGCTCTCCACGGCGCAGATGCCCGGAGGCATACCTGTTGCAGCAATGTCCATCGGCAAGGCGGGCGCAAAAAATGCAGCCCTGCTCGCTGTCAGAATCCTGGCCCTCGAAGATAAGAGTCTGAAAGCAAAACTGCATGCCTTCATAGAGAGTATGGCCAAAGATGTGGAGAAGAAGCAGGAAAGCCTGACATGCGACAAGTCCTGAAAATCGATGGCCAAAGGCCCGATGAATCCGTGATTGCAGAAGCATCATCGATTCTCGGAGCAGGAGGAGTCGTGGCCTATCCTACGGAGACCTTTTACGGGCTCGGCGCAGACGGACACCTCGAAGATGCAATCAAGAAAATATTCGTTATCAAGGGAAGGAGCTTTAGGAATCCCATCTCCGTAATCATTGGCAACGCCACTGACGTGAGAGGTCTTGTGGAAGAAATACCGGAATGCGCACTCCATCTCATGGAACAATTCTGGCCCGGGGCCTTGACCATCATCTTCAAAGCCTCGCCGGATGTATCCCCACTTCTTAGTGCCGGCACGGGGAAGATCGGCATCCGCCTCTCCAGCCACCCTGCCGCAACCGCATTGGCAAGAAGGCTCGGTCACCCGATAACGGCGACAAGCGCGAATCTTTCAGGTAAGCCTGAGTGTACGTCGGCTGATGAAGTTATCCAGGGCATTGGAGACCAGCTCTATACGGTCATGGACGGCGGGAGAACGCCGGGCGGTTCAGGATCTACAATCATAGATGTAACCACCGACCCTCCGGTGATCCTGCGTGAGGGGAGCATTCCGAAGAATAAATTAACCTGTTCCGCATTTTAATAGCCTTGTAGAACAACCTGCCCAATCCTCTTAGCATCTGTTACGGCCGCGTACGCCGGCCGAGATCATGCAACAAGAATAAAGATTAGATGGAGAAGAAATAAAGCAGGTGATTGCCTGAAAAAGATTTCGAAATGCGCGTAACATCCAGCATCACGGCAGCAGGCGCTCCGCGCCTACAGGAGTGGCAAATGCTTTCACAACGCCCGCCGGTTCACGCGTAAATACTATCATGAAGGGGATCCGGCCCTGGGGCACGATCCGGTCATTAGACACGTCACTCCCCTGAGGATTGGATAGCTCCTTCTGGATTTGGTCCTCAGTCATGGTCGCCAGTTCATCCGCGTTCAGTAAATTGCCGCAATACGATTCCCTGACTCCGAGTACGACAGTGTAGGCGTCGGTAACCTCTCCCTTAACCTTGATCCTTGTCATAGGAAAGGACGAACGGTTGATTGCAGTACCCTCAAGAACGCGAATTGTCCCCATGGTCAGGTTATTGACGAGTCGCTGTCTCACATCTGTAACATCGACCTGCGCGGGGCCCACTTCCTCGCTTTTCTTGGACATGCCGAATATTTTTTCAAAGGATGTCTGCCAATCGGTGTCGGCGAAAAAGGCAAAATAAGCACCCCCCATGAGGAGCACTATTAATAAATACACCACTTGCCTTCCATGGAAAGCAGCCGGCTTCATCCCCGACTTTTCTTCGGTGACCTTCTCCCGACCCGGTCTATTACCCGGCGCATTATCCGTCTCGACAGACCTATACTTACCGATGTCTCCAACTTCCTTTTCAATATCCCCGACAGCTACAGTTTCCGGCTGCTCCGTATCTTCCTTCTCATCCAACATAATCTGCCCCTGCGTTGCTCTCTTGTAATCCGATGCAGATTCCTTCACATCTTCCGCATCCACGTCTTTTTCTTTATCGCTTACAGGTGTCTTTCCTGCCGCTTTCGGATTATCGAGAAAGAAGACGTTCTTGCATTGGTTACACCTGACCCAAATACCTTCCCCTTCGATCAGTGTCTCATCAAACTTGAATTTCGTTTGACAACTCTTGCATTGAGCGACCATATGCCCTCCAATTAATCGGAAAGATTCCTTCCTTAAGCAATCCCATCTTGAAGAATGGTTTGTTCATCAACTTTCCCCGATGACACAGACATCCGGTAAGAAGCGATACATTTCATTGAAATCAAGACCATATCCCACGACAAAACGGTCCGGAATGTGGAAACCGACATACTCCGCTTCAAACGGCACCTTTCTTCTGTCTTTCTTGTCGAGGAGCACGCATATCCTTAGAGATCGCGGATCTCTTTTCTTGAGCCTCTCAGCCAGAGAAGATAGGGTCAGGCCGGTATCCAAGATATCTTCCACAACGAGAACGTCCCTTCCCTGTATCGATGTCTCAATATCCTTGGAGATCGTGATATTCCCCTTGCTCATGGTTCCTGCACCATAACTCTCGAGTCGGACAAAATCGACTTGGCACGGGATGCGCAGATAACGTATCAGATCCGCCATAAATACAAATGCGCCTTTGAGAATGCCGATAAGGATCAGATCTTTTCCTTCGTAATCACGGGAGATGACATCAGCAAGCTCCCGAACCCTCTTGTCAATATCCGCTTTGGCAATAAGAATCTCTGTTATCACTTCGCTCATGAGATTCCCCCATGCCAGCCAGTGCGGGATAAAGCATCTCTCGCAAATGCCGATTTCTCATGAGCTGCAATCATAATTATTGCAAATAGGCGCGAACAAATTCATCAATGTTTGCTTCTATCAATTTCTCGCCTTCTTTTAATTCCTGCATATTCTGAAACTCTGAAGAAAGGCTGAGAAATATACTGTTGAATCGCGATCCCTCACATCCAAGGGCATGGTAGTCGATGCGGTTGATCATATACTCCGAGCCTTCAAAATAATACTTGCCGAAACGATTGGTGGCAGACGACCTGAAAGGCCAGGAAATCTTGAAGGAAAAGAAACCAAGGATGATCTCACTAAGATTATTCTCTTTCAGTCTGCCGGGTGCCAGCGTTTCACACACCCTCTCGCTGATAAGACGAAAATATGACTTGACCAGATCGATATCGGTAACACACAGGCCGTAAAGATACCAGTCGTTCGCAATATTTGTCAGGGCGACCTTCTCTTCCCTCGAAAGATAATGATAGCTTGGGCAGAGATGCCCTTCACATAACTCCCTGCCATAAAAGGACACCTCCCTCATATCCACGCCGCCGTTCTGACAGGGATGGAGAAGGCACCCCACTTTTTTCTCCGCACTATCGAGGAAACCCAAGTACTCACAGCAGTAGATAACCTCGTATATCTTCCTTCCGTCTTCCGACATCTTGACCTCGCGGGAAAAGTCCGGCAAGTCTTCGCTGCACCTGACCGTTTCCCGAAAGTAGCTCGTCCTTCCTCGCAATCGTTTCGACAGAGAATCTTGGGTGCTGTCAGCATAATTATAGAGTCCGCAACAGGCGCCGCAGGATTTGTTTGCGTCCGGCTGGCAAAGGTGGATGAATGTATCATCTTTCATTCGCTGATAACCCTTCTCGAATCATGGTTAAGGGCCTGTGCTCGGCATCAAGTATCGGGCTCCCGGCAAGAACGAGCCTCGCTCTTTAAGCTGAGATTAGGAGGCGGATTTTTGCCCTTTTATATGAGGAATATATTTGCAGGTCAAGTACAAAGATGATAGAAAAGTCCCATATGGTACTGACAGAAAAAATACCCATGCCAAATGGTCTAACGGCCGAGGTCTGGGATAAATCTGTTTCTATTGCGGCAGGTACGACGAAGGTTGCACTCTTAGTGAGAATTCGCCTTGAAATTCAGCCATCTTATTTTACCGAACCAGATCACTATGAACGGGTGAAAAAAATTATGGGCACGGAAATTTTCTTTGAATACAAAGGAGAGCGGGCCTTCGTGAAGGATAGCGAGAAAAATACCGTTTTCCAACAGCTGCTCGATAATTTCAAGAAGAACTCTCTGCCATATCTTTCCCGACCCTCATTTCCTGCAAGCTTAGCTCTTTCCAAGTACCGGGATATCGAGAAAAGCAGCTACAAATACAATCCCTTCCTCAGGGATGGCTCGTCGTGACAGCCGTTGGAAAAAGCCCGACTGTCGCTAAAACATTATTCGAGAAAAAGATTCGACTCTATGGTTTTGTGATATCTTACAACCTCAATTAAAGAAGAGAACAGCCTCGCCCAATAAATTATGTTGACAAATAGTAATTTTTTTCGATAAAGTGCATTCCAAATTCTCTAATGAAGGTTTGATTGTATGTATGCGGTAATAAGAACAGGCGGAAAGCAGCATAAAGTCTCACAGGGAGATGAGATTTCGATCGAAAAAATAGATGGCTCTAAAGGGGAAACCATTGTTTTTGATGAAGTGCTGATGGTCTCCAGTGGCGAAGATATCAAAGTGGGTACGCCATTCCTCACAGGCGCACGGGTAGAGGCCGAGATTATCGATCAGACGAAAGCAGGCAAGATAAATGTCTTTAAAATGAAACGGAGAAAGGGTTTCAAGAAGAAGACAGGGCATCGCCAGAAATTGACAAGAATGAAGATTAAGGAAATTTCCATTTAGCGAGGATATCATGGCACATAAGAAAGGACAGGGAAGTACCCGCAACGGGAGGGACAGCAATGCCCAGAGGCGTGGTATTAAGGCGTTTGGCGGGCAGAAGATTAACGCCGGTACCATTATCGTCCGTCAGGTCGGAACAAAAATCCATCCGGGCAATAACGTCGGTCTGGGCAAAGACTACACAATCTTTTCCAAAATTGACGGCATCGTGATGTATGAAAGGCTGGACAAGAAAAGAAAAAAAGTAAGCGTTTATGCTTCATAGCCAGCTTTCAAATAAAGAGGAGGCTTTTAGGAAAATGGACGAGCGTGAAACCGGTGTTGTTAAATGGTTTAACGACAAGAAGGGGTATGGATTTATATCTCGGGAATCGGGAGAGGATGTTTTTGTCCACTACACATCAATTGACGGGGAGGGTTTTCGCAGTTTGGCAGAAGGAGAACGTGTTGAGTTCACGGTAAAACAGGATAACAAGGGGCAGGCAGCCGTGAATGT
>PLMX01000172.1 GCA_003142635.1 Syntrophaceae bacterium
TCGTATATTGTCGCAAGTTCATCATATTCTTCTTTGTCAGGATGGTAGGGTTCTTTGCATTTTTCACACAGACGTCGGGCAAGACGTTGAGCCAGTACGCCCAGGAGTGAGTCGGCAAAATTAAAGGGGTCCATGCCCATTTCAATGAGACGGACGACAGTTTCCGGCGCACTGTTTGTGTGGAGCGTACTGAGTACTAAATGACCTGTGAGTGATGCCTCAATGGCTATTCTTGCCGTTTCCGTGTCGCGCATTTCTCCTACCATGATAACATCAGGGTCAGACCGCAGGAAGGAGCTGAGAGCTTCCTGGAAGGTCAAACCAATTTTCAAATGCACTTGGACCTGTCTTAACCCCCATTGGGTAATTTCAACCGGGTCCTCCACTGTCCATATCTTGACTTCCGGTGTATTGAGAAATTTCAACGCCGCATGCAGAGTGGTCGTTTTACCAGAACCTGTGGGACCGACACAGAGAATAATGCCATAAGCTTGAGTTAGAAACCTCCTAAAGGCTGCCATATTGTTTGCGGAAAAACCCATGTCTTCCAGGGGAAGAGGTTCGGCGGATGTTAATATCCTCAAAACGGCGTCTTCATTGCCGCCGACAGTAGGTGAAACTTCCACCCGGTATTCAATTTGCTTGTTTTGTTGCCAAACCAGGATCTTGCCGCTCTGAGGCCTCCCGTGTTCTGATATATCAAGGTTGGACATGATCTTTAACCGCGAAATAATTGCTCTCTTATACCCGGCGGGAATTTGATGGGCGAGACGACACGTGCCATCAATACGGTATCTTACCTGAAATGGTTGAGCCCTTAAAGCAGGCTCAAAATGAATATCCGAAGCTCCCAGGCTGCAGCCATCGAGGAGGATTCTATTTACGAGCATCACTATGTTGGAGTCGGACTCGCTTACGCTTGCTTCTACATCGCTTACCTCCGCATCCGGTTCAACTCCGAGTTCATCTACGCACATTCCGTGAAGGATATCGCCAACCGCGCATTCGTTTTGGGGATAGTATCTGAGAATTGCCTTGGAGATTTGTCGGGAGGATGAAACTACCATTTCGATCCATCGTTTCGTGTAGAAGCGCAGGGATTCCTGAAGAGTGTGATCGGTAGGTTCCGATGTTGCAATGATGAGGTGTTTCCCGTCGTCATCCAACGGAAGCACTCTTAAACCGTACACTACATAAGCCGGTATAGCATCCAGGGCTTCCTTTTTAGGGACTTTTTTCTCAATGTCAACGAAACGAAGGCGGAACTTCGTTGCAAGCGCCATGAGGAGTTGTTCTTCGGTTATCAAGCCCTTTTCGATCAGCAATGTTCCGAGCTTTTTCCTTTTACCGATATCCTGACTGGCCAGGGCATCCGCAACTTGTTCTCCCGTGATCAGGCCGGCATTGACCAGGATGTCCCCGATTTTCATCCGGGATGTTACCCTTCCCTCCTTATAGGCGGTTTCAATTACGTTCTCTATGATCTTCGGGTGCAGATCATGCTCTTCGGAAATGATATCGCCCAACCGACGCTCCCGCAGTCTCTTCTGTTCTTCAAGGGCCTCATTAATGGAATGGTGGGTCACTAATCCCTCTTCCTGTAGGATTTCACCCACAAGACTTCCTTGCTTGCGCAACTTGATACCGTTATTGGTAAAGAAAATAAGTTTGAAAGGGCTCCGGGTGTCCTTGTAAAGCCCGTAAAAACCATTACTTGCCTTCAGGTCTTTGAGAATAGCGACGTGAAAATGTTTGTCGGTAGTCGTGATCACCTCCTCTGAGTCGTGCTCCGTGCCGTGAAACATCATCCGCTGTGCATTCGGTACCATGAGGACACAACAAACCTGAGAAAGGAGATAGGTCTGAACATTGCCACCCTTTGCCAGCATTATCCTGATTTCATTTTCTTCCGGAACGAACGGGCGGGCAAGTACTGCTTCGAGGCTTCTTCCATCCATCAATTCCAGAACGACATCCGCTTTCATTTGATCGACCATAATTCCTGTCCCCTATGATGATTGCCTTTTAAAATCATGTCCTTTCAAGTTGATAACCCTTCTCCCGAAATAATCTCAGACAGGCATCTGCAACGGTATTGTCATAATGGATTCCTTTATTCTTCTCAATCTCCTCAAGGGCTGCCTCAATGCCCAGGGAGGGACGATAAGGACGGTGAGAGGCCATGGCCTCCACAACGTCTGCCACCGACAGAATCCGTGATTCCGTGAGAATATTGTCTTCCGTTAAACCATTCGGATATCCGGAACCATTCATCCGCTCATGATGCTCCAGAACTGTCCTGGCAACGGGCCAGGGGAAATCAATGTCCTTCAATATATCGTAACCGGATTGAGAGTGGGTTTTGATGAGACTGGATTCGATGTCCGTTAGTTTTATTGGTTTGCTGAGAATCTCTGCCGGAACGGATATCTTGCCGAGGTCATGGATGGCAGCGGCTATGCGGACCCCATCGATCATATCGATAGGAAGGTTCATCTCCGTGGCAATAGCAACAGACAGATCAGCCACCCTCCGTTGATGGCCAGCCGTGTAGGGATCCCTCGTTTCAACGATCACGGCAATGGCCTGGACGGTCGCCCCCAAAGCCTTTCTTGTCCGCTCGACCGCCTGTTTGTGGTTCGTAATGTCCTCAGTTATGCCGTCATAATACATGATCTGTCCCTTTTCGTCACGGACAGCATGCATGGTCATGGATACCCAGATGATGCTCCCATCCTTCCTGTAATGCTGAGCCTCATACCCCTTTATGACGCCATGCTCTTTAATCACCTCTTTAAGTTCTCTGCGATCTTCAGGATTCACATAGTGTTGACTGGCTAAGTCGGTTATGCTGGTCATTAGCTCTTCGGGGGATTCGTATCTATAGATCTTCGCCAGGGCCGGATTGGACATGATGATTTTTCCATCCGGCGTTGACCGGAAGATGCCTTCCTGGGCGTTCTCAAAGATGCTTCGGTATCTTTCCTCGGCCTGACGAAGGGATTCCTCCGCCCGCTTGCGCTCGCTGGTGTCCCTCACGATGCCCCGGAAACCGGTCGGAGAACCGTCCCCATTCGTTATGCGTGATATGGAAACTTCGATATCTCTGCGCTCACCGTCTTTCCGGATAATCTGCCACTCAAGGTTCTTTACCGGGTCGCCGGTTCGGTAGACCGAGTTGTAAACTTGATAGACCTTGCGGGCATTTTCTTCATCGGAATATTGGCGGTTATTCATCCCCAACAGTTCTTCTCTTTCGTAGCCTATGATCTTACGCATCGACTCGTTGAAGAACGTAAAGTTACCATTGATGTCCACTTCATGGTAGCCCTCCTGCATATTTTCGATGATTGCCCGGTATTTCTCCTCGCTCTCCCGTAGCGCCTCTTCCGCCTGCTTGCGTTCGGTGATGTCAGTAGCAATTTCCACTCGGACAATACGACCATCTGGCCAATAAATGGCCTTGTCCCGACAATCGTACCACCGTGTGGTAACCGTGTTCTGAAATTCCCAGACAACGCCTTTTGTCGGATTCCCATCTGGCCCAATGAGCTGACTATTTGTGCAAAATTCACAGGGGCCAACCTTGCCTTTGTGGATCGTCTGCCAACAGATTTTACCCTTTATGTCACCACATATATTTTGCCCGTACGCGTTAATGAGAAGGATCTCATAGGTATTCATATCAATCACGTAGACGAGGGCGTCAAGGCTGTTTAAAACTTCTGAGAATGTCCGAGCTTGGATCCGCAGCGCCTCCTCCGCCTTCTTGAGCTCGCTGATATCAGTGGCATTACCCAGTATAGCCGGCTTGTCTTCATACAGGATGGGTGATACAATTTGCAATAAGCACCTGATCTCTCCTTGTTTGTTTACCATCCTGTATTCATAAGGCGTGGTATGTTCTCCTCGCAGCATCTCACGGCCCATCTTCTTGACCATCTCCCTGTCTTCGGGATGAATGATAGCATCGGCATTCAAGCCTGTCATCTCTTCCACAGAATAACCCACCGATTTAACGGCGGCGTTAATGAAGCGAAATTTACCGTCCTGTACTATAAAGACAACGGCAAGAGAAGCTTCGGCCAGAGTTCTGTAGAGATCCTCCGCCCGTTTTTTCTCGGCATATAGCCGCACATTTTCAAGAATGGGGGATACGATGGTGGCCAGCATGTTCAATGTCTTAATCTGGCCCAACGTGAAAGGCCGGTGGGAATGGATGATATTTACATTCAATACACCGACTAAGTTGCTTCGCGTGAGCAGCGGAAAGGAGACCGCGGCACGTATATCAGCCCTCGGGTTGATCAATGTAAAACGTTCATCATGAACCTCGCCGCTCAGCGTAACGGTCTCGCGATTCTGAGCTACCCATCCCGCAATACCCTGCCCCATCGGTATCTGTTTTCCTATATGTTCCGTGTGGCCGCCGCGTGCCACTGCAACAATAAGATCTTTGCCATCCGATGTCGGCAGCATAATCGAAGCCTCGTCCGCATCGCACTGTTGCATCACAGCGTCGATCACTTTATTTAGGATCTGGTTCAAATCAGAAGAGAATGCCAATGCCTGTCCAAGTTCATGCATCGCCACGGTGTTCCGCAATTGAATGTTTTCCGTTCTCAGATAACGCACTTCCATGGCGCGCGACAGCACCGGGATGAGACTGTTCAAATTGAACGGCTTCATGATATAATCAAATGCGCCGATCTTCATGGCCTCCACCGCCGTCTGTACAGTACCCTGCCCGGTCATGATAATACCGACAATGTTCGGGTCAATCGTAAGCGCGGCTTGAAGCAGTTCAATCCCACCCATTTCCGGCATCACCAGGTCTGTCAACAGCAGATCGAAGTCCTGCTCCTTCAGCCTTGCCAGGGCTTCGGCGCCCGATGTATACTTTACAATTTCATATCCATGGTCGGTTAGAATCTCACATAGAGTAGTCAACAATTCTGACTCATCATCGACGATGACCAGGCGGCCCACCTTGTGGTTTGAATTAGTCTGTGTCATCCTTTTCTCCTGACGTTTACCTCGGTCATTGATCTTTCAGGCCGGCTGAATTTGTTCCATTTGTAACAGGCAAAGCAATGCGCGCTGTTGTTCCCCTGCCGGGAATACCCTCGCTTAAAAGGTCGAATGTCCCCTTATGCTCCTGCACGATGCGCCGGCATATTGCCAGTCCCAGGCCGGTGCCTTTCCCTTCCGGTTTTGTGCTGAAAAACGGTTCCGCCACTTTCGGCAAAATCTCAGGGGGGATGCCCGTGCCCGTATCGGCAATTTCGATGATGACCTGCCTGGATTCCGTTGGAACAGTCACCCGCATCGTAAGCGTCCCGCCGCGAGGCATAGCGTCGCTCGCGTTGGTAAACAGATTCAAAAATAATTGCAGCAATTGCTGGCGGTCCGCATGGATGCGCGGCGCCTCTTTCGGGAACTCCCGCCGGATGACTATGTTATACTTGCGCAGGTGGTAGTAAATAAGTTCCAGGGTCTTCTCTATCTCCTCGCAGATATCCACCGTTGATATCTGCTGCTGGCCGCGGCGGCTGAACTGGAGCAGGTTTGCAATCAGAGTCGCCATGCGCTTGACTTCCTGCCCGATGATTTCCATCTCCCGATGATTGGGATTATCTTGAGGTGTCTTCTCAAGCAGTGATTCGACCCGCAGGCTGACTGTGGCCAGCGGGTTGTTCAGTTCATGGGCAATGCTTGCCGACAGTTCCCCCATCGTTGCCAGTTTTGCCGACTGCCAGAGCTGCTGGGTCATGGCGCGGAGCTCTTCATTCTTTTCTACCAATTCCGCTGAATATTTTCTTACCTCTTCCTCCGCCTGCTTGCGTTCTCTTCTTGACTCTGCCTCCATGAGTTCCCTCTGAATAACAGGAACGAGACGGAGGAGATTATTCTTCATCACGTAATCATGGGCACCGGATACCATTGCAGCTACTGCAGCTTCTTCACCTATGGCGCCTGAAACGATGATGAAGGGGGTATTCAACCCCTTCTCTTTGTACAGCTTGAGTGCAGCGAGGCCACTGAAGTGGGGCATCTTATAATCGGATATAATGATGTCCCATGCCTCTCTTTCAAGGGCCTGGTGCATGGCATCCCGTGTCTCCACCCGTTCATATATCGGATCGTAACGGCCCGTTTGAAGCGCACGAATGACCAGCAGTGTATCATCCTCTGAATCCTCAATCACTAAAACCCGAAGAGGCTTTTCCATCTTCTTTTTCCTTATTACTTTCCCAGGGGAGGAGGTTCATTCCAGACCAACCAGTAAAGTCCGAGGAGCTTCATCGCTTCAGAGAATTGATTAAAATCTACAGGCTTGCGGATATAACTGTTGGCGCCCAGTTTGTACCCGTTGATCATGTCCATTTCCTCTACCGATGACGTGAGAATGACCACCGGAAGCAACCTGGTGAACTCATTCTGCCGGATATTTTTCAGAATCTCCAAGCCGTCAATCTTGGGCAGTTTCAGATCCAGCAGGATAACAACCGGCATATCCTTCATATCCCGGCCAGCATACATCCCCGTTCCGAACAGGTAATCCAGGGCCTCCACACCGTCTTTGGCCACGATAATCTTATTGGAGATATCGTTCTTTCTAAATGCCCGTATCGCCAGAGTCGCATCATCGGGATTATCCTCCACCAGCAGGATAACTTTGTTTTCCATGGTTTCCTCCTTCCCATAATATGTTTTATGATGATACCCCTCCTGTCTGTCAGGATGGCACCATAAAGTAGAACGTCGCCCCTTTTCCGACTTCTCCTTCCGCCCAGACTTGACCGCCGTGACGGTTGATAATCCGCCGTATTGTCGCCAGACCGATTCCCGTGCCCGGGAATTCAGATGTATGGAGGCGCTGGAAGGCGCCAAACAACTTGTTAACATAGGCCATGTCAAACCCCACACCATTGTCCCGGATAAAGCAGGCCGTCTTTCCATCCCTGACGGTCGTGGCGAATTCGATCCGGGGATGCGCTTCCTTGCCCGTGAATTTCCAGGCATTGTCCATCAGGTTCTCCAGGGCAATCTGCAGTAAATGGGGATCGCCCTTGACGAAAACACCCTCCTGGATGATCACATCAACCGTTCTGTCGGGGTTATTCCGCTGCAACTTCTCGAAAATTGCCCTGACCATATTACTCAAATCAACAGATTCATTTTGAAATTCAGACTTTGTCACCATTGACAGTTTCAGCATGTCATCAATCAAGTGGCCCATATGCTGCGTTGCTTTCCGCACCCGATCCAGGTAAGATTTCGCCGTGTCGTCGAGTTTTTCCTGATAGTCCTCCAGCAGGGCCTGGCTGAAACCATCAATACCTCTGAGAGGCGCCCGCAGATCATGGGATACGGAATAACTGAAGGCCTCCAGTTCCCTGTTGGCAGAGTGAGCATCATCCCTTGCCTTCACCACCGCTCTTTCCAGCCTCTTCTTCTCGGTGATGTCGTGAGCAATTGTGGAAGCACCTATGAGTTTCCCTGATGTGTCCTTAAATGGAGAAATTGTCATCGAAACCTCGATGATTTGGCCGCCTTTTCTCCTGCGGTGAGTTTCATAATTCTTAATAAGCTCTCCGTTCAATCTCTTTGTTAAAAATTCTTTGTACTCATCAGGGTGACCGGGCGACATTAATAAAGATATAGATTTGCCTATAACCTCCTTGGCATTATACCCATATACAACTTCTGCCCCTCTATTCCAGCTTACAATGGCACCATCTAAGTCATTACCTATTATTGCGGCATCAGCAGATTCCACAATTGCTGCCAATTTGTTATGGGTTTCTTCCAATGCCTTGCGCTCGGTGATGTCCTCGACGGCAAGAAGGATGATCCGTTCCTTTCC
>PLMX01000016.1 GCA_003142635.1 Syntrophaceae bacterium
GAGGCCGACCAGTCAGGATTTCCGGCAGGCCGGTAGGCGCCGGGGTCAAAGGAAAGCCGATATCGCTGATCGATCCGTATGGACCAGGCTGTGGGATCATTGATGATACGCTCGGGATGGAGACCGGGGTGCAGCGGGTTCGTTTCGAGAAGACGGAGAGCTTTGGCCAGCTTTTTCCTGAGGACCGGATCGCGGCGAAACGCCTCCGCGTCCTCAAGAAACTTTTGGCTCGGGATCAGGTTCGGCATCTTTCATCTCTTCGACCAGCCACGTCGGCATCTGAGCGGCGCCGCTTTGACGCGCCTCGTTCAGTTTTGCCAGCCCCTGCTTGGCAAGGCGTACAGTCCGGACGATTTCTACAGGCTGCAGTACGACAGCGCCGCCCTCGATCACCTGCACATCCAGATAGTCGCCGTTCGCAAGGCCAAGCTCCTTGCGTATGGCAGCGGGCAGATTGATACTTCCCCGTTTATCGATGGCGATCAGCATATTCTTTATCCTCTCCCGTTAGGAATCAACTTGGCTGAAATGATAATGTCAAATTGTCATTATGTCAAGTATGAATAATATCTTCCCATCAGAAAAATCCTGACACCGTCAAATCGAAGCTTTCGTCAAATAGTTTCGATTGTAGTCGAAACTATTCAGGCTCTTCACAAGTCTTTTCCGGATATTAATATAATAGGGCTGGAGCCTCCGGATGAGATAGGCCTCTTCCAGGTAATCCAGGTAGCTGTTGACGGACTCCCTTCAACAAGAACTTCCATAGGGGACAGACCCCTATTTTTCTTCGCCCCTTTTGTAATTCATGTTGAACGGAGTTTGGAAATCAATTTGGCCGTTGTCGATTGTCAGGGTGGTTTCCAGGGAACGATTCAGGATCACGAATTGTTCCGGGTGGTAGGCGTCGATGAAGCTGCGGGCCGAGCGACCGAGCACGGGCCGATCCAGATCGGCGGATTTGACTTCCATGGCTATGATTTTCCCCGCCTGTTCGACCACGAAATCCACCTCTGCCCCGGCCTTGCTTCTCCAGAAATGGATGGCTGAAGTCAGCGGCATACGTTTGTAAAGCTCTGAGAACACCCAGTTTTCCATTAGGGCGCCTTTGTCGGTTCTCAGAGGAATATCGGCTGAGAAGGCATTGAGCAACTGATTCCGTATCCCGTTGTCGATAAAAAATATTTTAGGCGCCGTGGTGAGTTCCCGGCGTTTTCCGCCGGTAAAGGGCCGGACCACTTTGACGATATGGCTTTCCTCAAGAATTTCCACGTAGGCATGGATCGTGCCCGCGTCGACACGGCACACCGATGCCAGTTCTGAAAAGTTCACAAGATTTCCGGCTTGTTCTGCCAGCAACGTGAGGAGTTTCCGGAAAACATCCACCCGTTTGATGCGGAAGAGATCTGACGCGTCCCGTAGAATCAAGGCCTCGGCCAGGTCGCTCAGCAGGCGGATCCGATCTTGGTCCGCAGGCGCAAGATAAACAGCGGGATAACTGCCGTGGATCATCTGCCGGCAAAAAATTCTCTCGCATAAACTCCTCGCGGCGATGGGATTCTCCGGGTTTTCCTGCCTCATCAATTCCTTGAGGCTGAACGGCAGCAGCCGCAGCCGATCCGCCCTGCCCGCGAGAGATTCCCGTGTCTTGCTCATCAGGTGGAAGGAGGAAGAACCGGTGACCAGAATGGGGATGCCCAATCTGGCGTCCACCAGCCCCTTCACGAAGATCCCGGCATCGGTCAGGTGCTGGGCTTCGTCAAGAAAGACGGCCTGGATGAAGGGGTAGCGTTCCCGGAGCAGCGCAGCAAGCTCGACGGCAACGCCGAGGGCCGAGCGCAGAAGCGGGTCTTCCAGATTGAGGTAAAGGATATTGGGCGCACGGGATTGGAGAAGGCGCCAGGCAAGGGTGGATTTCCCGGATTGACGGGGCCCGACAATGAGGAGGGCGCGATCATTCTGGAGATTGACCGGTTCGGCCTCACGCGGAACATAGGTTTCCGGGAGATAGCGACGAATCAACGCGTCGGCCTGGTCAGGCTGCGTCAGCCAAGGATTGTATTGCAGTATCCTGTTTTGGACTTCGCCGCTCATCATGAGTCACATATATCCTGCCTAATAATGATTGTCAATCATAATTAGACCGGATAAAAAAGAATTATTCCGGTCTTGGTGGTGCGCTGGACAATGGGGACAGACCCCTATTTTACGCATCACCTTTTGTCATTCCCGCGCAGGAGGGTGAGTGAGGCCGACCAGTCAGGATTTCCNNATTGATGATACGCTCGGGATGGAAACCATGGGGACGGAGTCCCTATTTTTTATCGATTATTCTGAGAGATAATCCGTGAATATCGACGAAATCCTTTTCATTACAGGTGAGTACGGTTAAACTGTGCTGTATCGCCTGACTGGCGATCCACAGATCCTGCACCCGGTGTCGATGCTGGAGTCCCAGTGCCCGCATCTGGGCGGCCAGGCTGCCAAAGATTTCACCGGTGGTTTCATCGATGCGTAGGATGGGCTTTCGTTTCAGCCGGTGAAGGGCCGCCTGGCGCTTCTGGCGGATGTTGGGGTCCAATGCGTTATCGGCCCCGAATTTGAGTTCGGCAATCGTAACGGGCGAGATGAAAACGGCCTCCGTACCGGTGAATCGGGCGACGTCCGCCGGGGCCAGGGCGCCCCGTTCGACATCCACCCAGATGCAGGTATCGATCAGGAAACCCACGGATCACGTACCTCGGCGAGACTACCCCCGGTTCCCTCCCTGCTGTCGCTGACCCATGCGGCGCCCGCATCCTCAGGCAAGGTCCGGTAAAGATCGGACATGGCTTCGAGAGCCGTCATCGTTGCCGGCCCGGGAATGATCTTCGCCACCTGATGGTTGTTGCGAATGATGATTAACTCCTCTCCCTGAAATTCGACCAGATTCATCATCTGCTTGAATTTACGTGCTAGTTCCGTGGCCGTGATCTGAAGCATGACAGACCTCCCTCTGGATAATTTGATATAATCATATAGTCAGACAACGCATCTGTCAAGAAAGAAAAACAAGGGTTCTGTTGGAATTCGATTATTGTTGAATCTTGTCTCTTGCTCCTTTCCCTTCCGACCTCCGAAGGTAGTAAAGCACCGGCACCAGCAATAAAAGGGCCACAATAAAAAACGGGATCCCGCCTTCCCTGTGCAGGTCACTCTGAAGAATGCGGGGATCCACATAGGCGCCCAGTAATGTCAGGGTGACAATGCGGATCCCATTTTTAAACATGGCGATGGGAATGCTCACCAGGGCCAGAAGAACCTTTTTCCAGCCCGTTTTCAGGAAAAGATGACCAGCCACGGTGGCGGTTATCAAAAGCGCCAAGCCTGACCGTATCCCGCTGCATTGTTTCGCCACCTCCACACTGATATTGGGCAGGTGAAAAACAAACCCTTCTCTCACGAAAGGGACGCCGGTTGCCAATAACAGCACATTGGTAAACTCCGTGGAACCCACTTGCAAAGCGTAAATGATGCCATCCATGAGCGCACTGGGAAGGGGAATCATGAAGATCAGAAACAGCAGGGAAAACAGCGCGGCTTTAAACGCCTGAATACCATAACAAAAAATAAAAGCGCCATGGATTACGACAACCGCTGATAAAACAATGATCGCGGTAAAATCGTTCTGATTAAGCTGAGTCCCATAAAATCGTCCCCCGAAAAACAACAGGACACCGATCATTAAAAGAGGCAACCCGACAAGATAAGAATATTCTTTTTCCGCAAAGATATCCCTCCGCTCCTGGTAAAGAAAATAAATGCTGACCAGGGGAATCAATACAATATGTGAGTAATATTCGCTGTTGATCGAGGAATTATAAAGGGCTTTGATGGGCCCGTACGCCATGAGAAACGCCAGAATGAAAAAGATGAAGAAAAAGGCATTCCTTTGATTAACATATTCTCTCATTCCGCCACCCTTTTGAAATTTCCTTTCAATTGCTTGTAGAGTTTTCGCATATATTGCCAGGCGATCAATTCTCCGACAGGCAGCAAAGACTTTTCCAAACTGAACCTCTGTCAGCCGTTGTCATCATCAGGGGTTATGCAATGCTCTCATCTTGATTATTAAATCTTATGGTGAAAGAAGGGCATGTTTAGAATTGGTCTTGGCAAGTAATCCATTCCAATAGCTGTGGGGAGTTGTGTTTCATTCTCCGCCACCGTCGCCATCCGGATACCCTGGTGTCACGGAGATTATGGCTTTGGAGTGCCGCCAGGCCTGTGCCTCGCGAAGTGCTTTGAGTGCCTTGTAGAAGTCATTATCCAATGCGGTCTGATAACGGGCCAGCAAATCGGTCTTGGTAGGCAGTGCCTGACTCTGCATGACCAACCTGCTCACCTCACGGATGCGCTGCTCCTGGATCAACGATTCATATTGTTCGACCTGCACCTCAAACACGTCAGCCCACGAATCAAAGTCTTCTTTTACGACCGAATCAATCTGGTCGGCTTCAACATCGAAATACTCGAGCAGCGACCTCTGCATTTTTTCAGGCAGATGAGCAAAGGGATCATCCCTATCGGCGACCTTCTCATCCACAAGCGATTTCCACAGTTTGCTCTCATGCTTAAGCAAAGCGATATCTGTTTCATCAGGTCCATCCTCCGGAGCTCGGATGTTGTTAACAATATTGAATTCAAGATTCAGCACCTTGCCAACTTCTTTTGTCTGCTGCGAACCAAAATGTTGCTGGTTGAGGCTGACCTCGGCCGACTCGGCCCGCACCAGGCGCCGCTGCCGCCAAAGCGCAATCCCCACCCGCTCGACCAGGGCGTGCTCCACCAAGCCAACCGGTTGGAACTCATCTACCAATAAGCCCAACAGCTCTGAAAACTCTTCCTGCGACTCCCCTTCGATAATCAGACTGCGGCTTAGCACGCCATGAGTACGGGCATTCTGGGAAACGACCGCCTTTCCGGCAGCCGATTTGGGGCCGGTGCTCTTCTGGGCATTTTTGCGGTTGGATGCTGTTTTCTTTTCGGTGCTCATTTGGCTTTGTTTGGAAAATTTAATGGAGATCTTTGATCAACTCGTCAAATTTCTCTCCCCTGGTTCATCATTTTCACCGTCATGTTGCCGCTGAAAATGGGCTATACAAAGATAACGTATTGATATTATTGTATTATTACTATACATCCTCTCATTTTGGTACCATATTTCCTTCAAATTCGTGACGCTGGAGGATCTATGGGATCAGCTCCGGCCCATATAACCGAGTCAAAAAAAGGGTGAAAATCCAATCACGACAGAAATCAACGATTGTTCAAAGCTCTCAAGTCTCTTATATGCATAATATTTATCCTGAAAATATTTACAAGTAATTAAATTTAAAGGGAATATATCCTCCGGCTAAATAATAAACCAGTTTCAGGAGTTCAGTAACAAAATCGCGAACTCCGTTCTCTTGAGACCACCAATGGTCAAGTTGATATGCAGTAAAGCAGGCAGAGGGGAAGATTTTAATTTGGAATGGAAGTCCTGCGTATTGATATGCAAGATAGCTCCGTCGAGTGTGAAAACCTGGTGATAAGAGGGTGGCACTCTTTACATCCTCTTTCGAGAGAGTCTCCAACACTCCTATCGCCGATGTTAAGGTTACAGGATTATGAATATGGGTTACAATAATTTTGAAATCTCTTTCTTTCAGACCAATAGCTTCCAATTCTTTCTTGACAAGATTGGGGTAATCTTCATTTAAAGCAAATGGCCTATGCGATGGGGCAATTCGATGCAAGACGACAACAATGCGTTTGACCTTTCCTGATGATAACAAATTCACCCCCCTCAGTATAACACCTCTATTAATGAATTCAGTGCCTTCCAGAATTGCCACATCCGCAATATAATTACCGTCGGGAGCCATAAATTTGCCGGCTTGCATCAGTATCGTCACTCGGAATGAGAAAATCATAATAATGATTAATAATAGAGAGAGACAAATTCCTGCCCAAATCCATTTTGACTTATTTTTCATATCTTATTCCAATCGAAATTGATGATTTGCATAATTTCAATTGTAGTCGAAACTATTCAGGTCTGCTCCTCACTTTGTCATTCCACGCAGGCGGGAATCCACTCTTTTCCCCTTGCTTCTTGCCCCTAACCCCTGGCCCCTCCGACTTCCGCAGAAAGTACAACACCGGCGCCAGCAACAAAAGCGCCACAATAAAAAAAGGAATTCCGCCTTCCCTGTGCAGGTCACTCTGGAGAATGCGAGGATCTACATAGGCGCCCAACAAGGTCAGGCTGACAATGCGGATCCCATTTTTAAACATGGCAATGGGGATGGCCGCCAAAGCCAGAACCACCTTTTTCCAGCCCGTTTTCAGGAAAAGATGCCCAGCCACGGTGGCGGTTATCAAAAGCGCCAAGCAAGACCTTATCCCGCTGCATTGCTTTGCCACCTCCACGCTGATACTGGGCAGGTGAAAAACAAACCCTTCTCTCAGGAAAGGGACGCCGGATGCCATCAACAGCACATTGGTAAACTCTGTCGAACCCACCTGTAAAGCGTAAATGATGCTATCCATAACCGCGCTGGGTATGGGGATCATGAAGATGAGAAACAGAAGGGGAAACAGGGCGGCTTTAAACGCCTGAACGCCGTAACAAAGAATAAACGCGCCATGGATGAACACCACCCCCGATAAAGCAATGACCGATGTAACATCATTCTGGTTAAGCTGAACCACTGAAAATTGTCCCCCTAAAAACAACAGAACGCCCCCCAGCAGCAAGGGCACCCCCATTTTCCAGTCATAGCGAGGCGCATGTTCGCCTTGGCCATCTTTAAAGATGTCTCTCCAGTCCTGGTAAAGAAGATACATGCTCACCAGGGGAATCAGCACAATATGCGAGTAATATTCCCGGTTGCTTGAGGAGTAATATAAAGTCTTAATGGATAAATACGCCATGATGAATGCGAGCGCACAGAACAAAACGAACAGAACATTCCTTCGATTCAAATATTGTTTGATGTTCATTCTACCCTTTCCTAATGTCATTCCCGATTCCACGGGCATGACATAAAACAGTAATCTTCATCAGTTTGCAGCATGATCCCAAGGTGGCAGCCCCAAATTGCACTATCGCATTCTCTTTCTTGCAGAATGTTGAAATCTCTCTCAACTGCTGAGCGTTGCGGGTAGACCAGAAATACAATGGTTATAAATCCGAGAAAAACAAATGAATTAAAAAGCAATTTCAGTCAACCTATTTTCATTTCGGTAATGATATTGCCTGTTGTAAGACAGGGCCAGCGGGAGAGAAATGTTTGTACTTTTAATTGATTTCCCATGCAGTTCTACATCTCCCATCCCCTATAATTGATTTGCAAGCTGAGACCTTTATCTTAGGAAATAACAAAAGCGCCCTCTGAAATGTGATATGGAAATGTTGCCAAACAAAAACCATATACACAAAAGGAGGACGCCATGAAAAACGTAACAGATTCGGGACAAAAAGT
>PLMX01000051.1 GCA_003142635.1 Syntrophaceae bacterium
GTCACCAATACGGTGGATCCATTAGGCGGATCATATTTTGTGGAATCTCTGACTAATAAGATGGAGGCCGATGTCGAAAGAATTATCTCGGAGATTGACAGCATGGGCGGCATCGTCAAGGCAGTCGAAAAAGGATGGATTCATAATGAAATAGCGTCGGCCGCTTATCAGTATCAGGTTGACATTGAATCCGGCGAGATGCCCATCGTCGGGGTAAATTGTTTTAAGATCGAAGATGAAGTCCTTCCCATAGAGCTTTTCAAGGGCCCGGAAACGCTGCTTATCCAGGAAGAGAAACTGAAGAGAAACAGAAAAGACCGAAATTCCAAGGAAGCTGCGAAGGCCCTCGATGCTATTACGCGCTGTTGCGAGCGGGATGGAAACCTTATGGAGGTCATTGTAGACGCCGTGAAGACGCGCGTTACGGAGGGAGAAATATCAAAGACCTTGAAGGCGTTTTATGGGATATGGCACCCGCCCCTCTTCTAAGCAGCGAGGGAACTTTTTAGGAGAACAAACGATGAGCAAAAGAAAAAGGATTCTTATAGCCCGCCTCGGCATGGATGCCCACTGGAGAGGCAGCGTCGTGGTGGCAAGGGCTTTGCGTGATGCGGGGATGGAAGTGATTTATATAGGCAATCAGATGCCTGAAGGAATCGTAAGAACCGCTATTCAGGAGAGTGTCGATATTATCGGGTTAAGTTCTCTCTCAGGCAACCACATGATCCTGGCCCCGGAGGTCGTCCAGATTCTCAAGAGGGAGGGCGCTGACGATATAAAAGTAATCTTCGGGGGAACCGTGCCGCCCGATGATATTCCGCTGCTGAAGGAAGCCGGGATCTCCGGGGTATTCGGCCCAGGGACCTCCCTTAAAAAAATCATCGATTTCGTCAACTCCTTGGACTGATTGATTTGGACAGCTTTTCTTAAGCGACTTATCCCGGCAGACTTCACCAAATGTCTATTTAGCATTCTGCCATCGATTGCCCCCAGTACAGGCCTGCGCTTTTTATCGCGAGGAAAGAGGTGGCACCCCGGAATGAGGTTCTGATTAGTTTTCAGAGAATTCCGGCGCTGTGCTCTTTTCAGTTTGCGGCGCCGGCTTCTCGATTAAGGTTAGAGGTGTCTTTCTTGTCACGGTCCGAGGCAATTCTCTTGCCCGCCTCTATGACCCAGCCGCCGCCCAAGGCTTTGTAGAGGGCGATGAGATCGGTGGCTATACTGCGCTCGCTCTGCACCAAAGCGTCTTCGGAGGCGTAAAGAGAACGCTGTGCATTGAGCACGTTGAGAAAATCGATCTGGCCCTCGGTATAAAGCTGCAATGACAAGTCCACAGCCTTGCGGTTGGCGGCAACCGCATCAGTAAGCGCCTTGCGGTGCTGTTGTTCCTTGGCAAACGCAATCAACGCATTCTCGACATCCTGAAACGCCGCCAGGACTGTTTTCTGGTATGTGATAAACGCCTGGTCACGCAGCGCCTCCTGCAAATGCACGTTCGACGCAATCGCACCGCCCTGGAAAATCGGCCATGTCACCGTTGGGCCGAAAGAGTATGAACGGCTGGCGTCGGTCCACCACGTGCGCAGCAGGTTGCTGTTCCAGTTCATTGTACCGGTTAATGAAAACGTCGGAAAGAAATCTGCTATGGCGACGCCGATTTGCGCTGTGGATGCATGCAACAGAGCTTCAGATGCGCGTATGTCGGGCCGGCGACGCAGCATGTCCGAGGGCAACCCGGCGGGCACTTGCGTCGGCACACCGGGCAGGTTGCCCATCGGCGACAACTGCTTTAACAATTCCGCCGGCAGCCGGGCCAACAGCACACTCAACGCATAGATGGATTGCTGCGCGGCGGCTTCAAAGACCGGGATTTGAGACTCAGTCATAGCAACGTCCGAGTCGGCGTTCGCCGCGTCAAGCGCACTGGCGAAGCCCACACTCAATCTCTTATGAGTAATCTCGGCGGTGTGCTTCTGGGCTTTCAGATTGTTTTGCGCGATTGCAATCTCCCGCTGGTAACCGCGGAGCTGCATGTAATTGAGCGCCACTTCAGCGGTGACACTGACTTGCACGTCACGGATGCTTTCAATTGCGGCTTGGATACTGGCATCGGCCGATTCCACGCTGCGACGCCTGCCGCCGAAGATGTCGAGTTCCCACACGGCGTCCAAACCGGCTTGATAAAGATCCTGTTGGTTGACATTATCCGGCGTGGTGCCCGCCGAGTGTACTCTTTGGTAACCGCCGGAGGCTGTAACCGCCGGCCACAATCCGGCGACGGCCACGCCCCGTGCGGCGCGGCCCTGGCGCAAGCGGGCCTCGGCGATTTGCAGATCGAGGTTCGTCTTTATCGCTTCCTCGACGAGCGAAGTCAATATCGGATCATTGAACTGCCGCCACCACTGCGTGAGGTCCGCCGGCTGTGCAGTAGCTACTGACTTTTGCGCTGTCGGCGTCCCCGCCACGCCGACCCACTCGCCGGGGACTACCACCTGCGGCGTACGATAATCCGGACCGACCATGCACCCGCTTACAATCAACACGGCTAAACTCACCACCGCAGCCAAGACCGAAACGCAGCGCCGTTGATCGCGCGTATGCATCAGTTCCCCTTCACTCATACCGGAGCGCCTCGATGGGATCAAGCCTCGACGCCTTCCATGCCGGGTAGAAACCGAAAATAACGCCCACACTGGCCGAGACAACGACGGCAGCTACTATTGCGCCTACGGAAACCGCCGTCGGCCAGTGCAGCACCGCAGACACAATGTATGAACTGCCGCGGCCAAGCATGATGCCTAACGTGCCGCCGAGGAGGCACAGCACAACCGCCTCGGTCAGAAACTGCCGCAGGATATCGCCCGGCTCGGCGCCTACTGCCATGCGCAGGCCGATCTCACGCGTTCGTTCAGTCACCGAGACGAGCATGATGTTCATGATGCCGACGCCGCCGACCACCAGGGAAATCATCGCCACACACAAAAGCAGTTTCGTTATCAACTCCGTTGTCGAACTCATCGCCTTGGCGATTTCAGTCATGTCACGTACGTTGAAATCATTCACATCGACGGCGCGAAGGTGGTGCCGTTCGCGCAGCAACATGGTGATCTGCTCAATAGCGGACGGAATCTGGCCGCCCGACTGCGCGGCGGTCAGTATCTGGTCCACATTGGCGAATCGGATCGGTTTCGGCGAGTCGGCCTGCTCGGTGTCCGACGGAACCGGGTAGAGATTCTGCTGGATGTTCGGGTAAATTTGGTTGAGCGTATTGACTTCGGTACTGTTCGCCGTGTTCGTACTGCTCTGATTGGCATTGGCGAGCGAGGAAGCTACCACGCGATATTTGATGGTCGTCCACGGTGCCAAGAGAATGTCGTCCTGGTCCATGCCCATTACGTTCGCTCCTTTTCTCTGCAAAACGCCGATGACTTTAAACGCCACATTCCGGATGCGGACTTCTCTGCCGATGGGCGACTGCCCGCTGAACAGCTCGCTTACGATTGTCTGGCCTATCATGCATACTTTACTGGAGTTGCGAACATCATGTTCGGTGAATGCTTCACCCCTGTCGAGATCGGTCCACTCGCGTACCTGCAGAAACGACGGGGTGGTGCCATAGATGTAGGTCGGCACCCAGTTGCGGTTGCCATACACTATCTGCGTGCGGGCGCGCACAATCGGCGCTACGTTCCTGACGGCGGGGCACTCTTTGCTGATCGCATCCGCATCCTGCGGCGTCAGCGTAGTCCTGCTGCCTGATCCCTGGTTGACACCGCTGATGCTGACTGCACCAGGCACGATCACGAGGGTGTTGGCGCCTATGCTGGCCATCGTGCGTTGGATGGCTATAGTCGTGCCGTTGCCGATCTCCATCATCGAGATAACGGCTGCGACGCCGATAACGATACCCAGCGTCGTGAGCAGCGTGCGCATAACATTGCGCCGGAGTGCACCTAAAGCCGTTTTCATGGTGATGTAAAATCTCATGCGGCATCTCCGGGTTTGGGCTGCCTCGTGCCGTTTTCGATCAGGCCATCCTTGATGTGAATGACCCGCTGGGCGTGTTTTGCCACACCGGGGTCGTGCGTGACGAGGATGATCGTGATGCCTTCGGCGCTGTTTATCTGCTGGAACATCTGGAGGAGTTCCTCGCTGGTGCGTGAATCGAGGTTGCCGGTCGGCTCATCCGCCAGGAGCAACCGCGGCTGATTCACCAGCGAGCGGGCGACAGCCACGCGCTGCTGTTCGCCGCCGGAGAGTTGAGAAGGTAGGTGATCTATGCGATCCGCCAAACCAACTTTCCGGAGCAATTCGGCGGCGCGCTGTTTCATTTGCTGCTCACTGAGGTCCTCCCGAGTGTAGGTCAGCGGCATCAGGACGTTCTCCAATGCCGTGGTACGCGGCAGCAGGTTGAAACTTTGGAAGACGAACCCGATTGTCCGATTTCGCAGCCGGGCTCTTTCCCTGGCGGTGAGCGGGGAAACCTCCTGGCTATCCAGAAAGTACTCCCCCGAAGTCGGGTGATCCAAACAACCAAGGATGTTCATCAGCGTGCTTTTGCCGGAGCCACTGACACCCATCAACGCCACAAGCTCTCCGCGGGAGACGTTCAGCGACACGCCTTTGAGCACCGGCAGGTCAACCTCACCGAGATAGTAGGTCTTATGTATGTCCCGCAGTTCAATCAATTCCATGTATGGACTGCTCTCCCACTAACTTCACCGTTCACCGCCGGGACCGCCCGAGCCGGGTTGGCCTGGGCGCTGGCCTCGCCCCACTTGGGGCGTGAAGGGACTCCGTTCAGCACTCGGACTATCTGATGTTTCCTTTGTTGCCTCGCCGATGACTACGCGCAGGCCTTCGGTCAGATCGTCGCCTTCAACCTGTGTCAATGTGCCGTCCGTCAATCCGGTTTTCACACGGGCAGGCCGGACGAACTTTTCTTGTTCGACCCAGAGGGTTCCGCGGCCTTGTGGCGCCGCAACGGTGTCAGAACCGCCGCTGCTGTCCCGGCTCGAGGAGCCGGCACGTGCATGTTGCATCTGGCGGGATTCTGGCACGACCTGTTTGGGCCGCGGCGACCATCGCAGTGCTGCATTCGGGACCAGCAGCACGCCTTGCCGACGGCCGATAACGAACTGCGCATTGGCTGTCAGATAAGGGAGCAGTTTGCCGTCGTCGTTGTTCGTGTTGACTTCGACGGTGTAAGTAACGACATTCTGGGTCATCGTCGCATTGAGACGAATTTTACCGACTTGCCCTTGGAATACCTGGCTGGGAAGTGCGTCCACGGTGAACGTCACGGGCTGGTCTTTGGAAATATTGCCTATGTCGGCTTCGTTGACCGATACCCAAACCTGGATGCGCTTGAGGTCTTTCGCAATAAGAAAGAGGCTCGGAGCACTCAGGCTGGAAACAACCGTCTGCCCGATGTTAACCCGCCGGTCAACAATCACACCCTTGACCGGCGACTTGATGGTACAGTAACTGAGATTGATCCGCGCGCTCGTGAGGCTGGCCTTGGCTTGTGCCACCGCTGCCTTCGTTTGCTCGACGGCGGCCTCTGCCGCCGCCAGGTTTGCCTTGGCTACTTCGTAGTTGGCTTTGTATTGGTCGTAGACGCTCTGTGCCAGCGCATCGGACGGGCCCAGCTTCTGCGCCCGATCCCAGTCCTGCCGCGCCTGCAGCAATTTCGCTTTCATCTGGAGCACGTTGGCGTCGGCGCTGATCTTGTTGGCCTCAGCCTGTTGGTATTGGGCCTTGGCGGTATCCACGGCGGCAACGTAAAGCGAATCTTCAATTTTGGCCAGTACCGTGCCCGCATCCACGACCGAGCCGAAGTCAATGAACTTCCCGTGTTTGTCCTTGCCGAACGTGCTAATCAACCCCGCAACCTGAGCACCAACGTCCACTACTTCCTCCGGCTCGACCGTGCCCGTTGCGCTGATCGTTGCCACCAGATCGCCCCGTTTCACCGGCGCCGTGCGGAACGTAGGCGCTTTGTTCCCTTTGTACCAGAATGACCACACACCAAAGCAGCTGATCACGGCAAGCCCGATAACTACCATGATCGTGATTACAACTTTTCGTCGCATAATTATCTCTACAGATTATCAAACAGAAAGGATATCACGCTATATCACAAATTTTGGGGCCGGGGGACCATTTCTTTAGCCTTTCTCAGTCCCCTTGCCACTTCGAGCATTTGAGAAGCGCAGGCGGGACAAAGGCTATGCGTAATTGCCGGTGCGCCGCATTCCGTGAGGTACTGCTCAATCGGATGCCACGCGCCATCCACAGTACGATAGCACTTGCACTTGGAGCATAGTGGCAACAGAGACTCCAGGTCACGGATAATCTTCTCCTTTGCACGATGAGATCTGATAGTCTGCATAAATCCCATGATTAAGAAAAGGACTGCCAAGACGTCGGCAAAGTTCCCCGTGATGCTCATTACCAAGTCAAAGGATTGCCTGTTCAAGTTTATGTAATTAGAGATATGAAAAGTGGGGTGCTCAGTTAACACTTCACTTATACGCGCCACAAATAAAAAAATGATGCCCCAGATGATCGGGCGGAGAGACAGGATTTTTCTTTCCTTCCACAATAAATAAAACGACCACGCTAAGGGGACAAGAACCAGCACATCGAGAAAAAATACTAATTCATTTTTAGCCTCTGCTTATTTTTTGTTGGGGCTTAGCCTTAGCTCCGGAAGCATAATTTATTTCCAGACAATCGCGGTCATTAAAGGGTGAAACTTTCTGCTTCTCCCGATAATCCCGCTGTCTGCCTAAAGAGTAAAGTGCAGAAAGCGTACCAGAAATGGAAGGAAATATAATGGCTTGATATGACACAAGATTTAATAATTGATATAATCATGGGGCAAATTCCTTCTCATAAGAATGGATAATATATATCCAATCTGAGGTATCCAGTTGTATAAAAAGTATCCAAACAGATGAGTTTACGAAAACAGCCGCGATAACCATGATACCAATATTGAAAGGTTCTGATGGGTTTCAGGGAAGAGAGGCGCTCCGTACTCTTTTCAGTGTGTGGCACCGGTTTCTCTGTTGAGATTATTGGTATCTTTCTTGTCTTGGTCCGAGGCAATCCTCCTATCCGCCTCTATGACCCAGCCGCCGCCCATCGCCTTGTAAAGGTTCACAAGGGATTGGAAGAGAACTCCTGCCGTCTGAGCCCGGGCAAGCTCCGCATCGAAAAGGCTGCGCTCCGCATCAAGCACCTCGATGTAGCTCGTGTAGCCGTTTTCAAATCTCAGACGCGCGAAGCGCGCGTAGGTTTGCAGAGATTCGACATGCCGCGTCTGGATATCAAGCTCTTCCCGTGATCTCCTCTGATCAATAAGGGCGTCTTCGACTTCGCGAAAGGCCGTCTGGATGGATTGCTGATACTGAATGAGGGCCTGCCGCTGTATCGCCTCGGCTGCTTCGACCTGTCCAGCGATGGCGCCTGCTGTGAAGATCGGCACATTCACAGGAACATTCCAGCTCCATGCTCTGGATGGACCCTGGAAGAGTGTTGAGAGGTCTGCGCTCGCGAATCCATACGTACCGGTCAGAGAAATCGTCGGGAAATAGAGCGATCGCGCCACACCGATTCGCGCATTGGCCGCGATCAGGGTCTGTTCCGCCTGACGTATGTCCGGACGTTTGGCGAGGAGCTCGGAAGGCAGGCCCGCTGGTACGGCGGGAAGGACAAGGTCATCTATTCCCTTCCCCCGTGGAATGGGACCCGGATTTCGTCCGAGGAGTACGGAGAGGGCGTTTTCCTGCTGGGCAATGGTCTTTTCGAGAAACGGGATGGTGGCGAGGGCCTGCTCATAATTTGATTTAACCTGGCTCAGTTCGAGTTCGGATATGACACCACCCCGGAAACGCAACTGGAAAAGGTCATAAGACTCCTTACGGCTCTGTACTGTGCGTTTGGCAATCTCTATCTGTTTGTCGAGGTCGCGAAGATTCACGTAGGCGCTTGCCACAGAGGTCACAAGAATAAGGATAACGCCCTTTCGTCCCTCTTCTTGGCTCAGGAGATCGGCACGTGACGCTTCTTTTGCCCTCCTCAGCTTGCCCCACAAGTCAATCTCCCAGCTTGCATACAGGGTAGCGAAATAGTTGTCCGCGGGGTTTATGGTGGCGGTTGTGAGGGGAGTCGCGCCGTTGTCCGTGACTCTGATTCTGCCCGCATTTGCTCCTGCACCCGCCTGGGGGAAGAGGGCAGCGCGGCTTATGCCATATAGGCCTACAAATTGTTCAACGCGAGCCGTCGCAATCATGACATCCTTATTCTCTTTCAATGCCGTTTGAATCAGTCCGTTCAGGACGGGATCGTTGAATTGCTCCCACCATGCGGCATTGCCGATCTCCGTTGTTTCCTTTTCTTCAAAGCGCCAGGATGCGGGCGTCTCGATAGTCGGTCTCCGGTAGTCCGGGCCCATCATGCAGCCGGAAAGGATGAGCGCCAGCAAAAATGATAAAAGGATCTTACGCATGATCCCCTCCCCCGCTTTCCGGTTTCTTGTTATTCTTTCGTCTTTCCGTCATTTTGGCAACGACATAGAACGTCACGGGAATCAGGAAAATAGCAATCAACGATGCGGCTGCAGTGCCGCCCATAACAGTGGTCCCCATGATTTGTCTTGCCACGGCCCCTGATCCTGTAGATATGGCAAGGGGAAGCGTGCCGAACAGAAATGCGAGCGACGTCATGAGAATCGGCCGGAGCCTCAATCGGGATCCTTCGAGGGCGGCGTCCTCGGGAGATCTTCCCTGTTCATGACTGTTTTTTGCAAACTCGACAATCAGAATTGCGTTTTTGGCGGCCAGACCGATCAGCACGATCAGGCCGATCTGTGCATAGACGTTATTCACCTGGCCGCGGAGCCAGATTGCCGTGAAGGCGCCCAAAACAGCCACTGGCGTGCCGAGGAGAACACTGACGGGCAGTGACCAGCTTTCGTACTGGGCCGCAAGAATGAGAAAAACGCAAAGCAGCGAGAACCCGAAGATGACCGTCGCCGGTATACCCTCTTGGGCTTTCTTTTCCTGGAAACTCATGCCTAGGTAATCAAAACCCATCTCCCGCGGCATGCTCTGGGCAAAGGCCTCTTGAAGTGCCTTCATGGCCTGAGCCGAACTGTAGCCGGGGTTGGCCACAGCGTTGATCTGTGCCGAACGGTACATATTGTACCGCATCGTAAATTCGGGTCCCATTCGTGATTCGACCGTAGTGACCGCCGAGAGCGGAACCGGGTCCCCCTGGTCGTTCCGTACATAAAACTGTCCGACATCCTCCGCTTTGGTGCGGTAGGCGCCCTCCGCCTGGACGTAGACCTGCCATTGCCGCCCGAATCGGTTGAAGTAATTGATGAAATAACCGCCCATAAAAGCCTGGAGCGTCTGATATACCTCTTCGACGTCGATACCCTGCTTGAGCACCTTGTCCCGATCGACATTGATGAAAACCTGGGGCACCGTCGGGAGGAAGGTCGTTCTCACTGAGGCAAGCTCCGGCCTCTTCTGTGCGGCATCGAGGAACTTGTTAACATTCTCCGAGAGAAAATCGATGTCCTTGCCGGCACGGTCCTCAAGGATCATCGTTACACCGCCGGCCGTCCCGATGCCTGGAATTGCGGGCGGAGAAAAGGCGAAGGCGGTGCATTGCGGCAGTTTGGCCAGCTCTCTGTTCAGATGGGTCATAATCGCGTCATACTGCTGTTCCGGCGTTTTCCGATCCTTCCACGGCTCGAGGTTCACAAAGAAAAAAGCGCTGTAGGTGTTCTGCACAAGGCTCAGCAAGCTGATGCCGACGATGGTTTGATAATACTGAACACCGGGTGTCTTGGCGATGATTTTTTCTATCTCTTTGCAGGCCTCATCGGTGCGTTGTATTGAGGAGGCATTAGGCAACGATACATTGACAAACATGTACCCTTGATCCTCTTCCGGCAGAAATCCCGTGGGGATTCCTTTTCCGATCCCGACGGAAAGAACCGTGATCCCTGCAAGGAATAGAAGGCTGAGGGCACTCTTGCGGATCAGGACTCTGCAAAATCCCACATATCCTGTTGTGGCACGTCCGAACCAGAGGTTGAATAACCCGAAGAAGGAACCCAAGGGACCCCGTGTCTCTTTCCGGGGCTTGAGGAGAAGAGCAGCAAGGGCGGGGCTGAGACTCAAGGCGTTGAAGGCCGAGATGAGGACTGAAATGGCAATGGTTGCCGCAAATTGCTGGTAAAGCCTGCCCGTAATTCCCGGGATGAACACCGTGGGGATGAAGACCGCCGAGAGCACCAGGGCAATAGCCATGACCGGGCCGGAAACCTCCTGCATGGCCTTGAATGCCGCATCCTTGGGGGGCATGCCCTCCTCGATATGACGTTCAACGCACTCCACAACGACAATGGCATCGTCAACGACCAGGCCGATGGCCAGCACCAGGCCGAAGAGAGACAAGGTGTTGATGGAGAAGCCGAGAAGAGGAAAGAAGGCAAAGGTGCCGACGAGGGAAACCGGAACAGCGATGGTCGGAATAAGGGTCGGCCTCCAGCCCTGAAGGAAGATGAAGACGACGACAATGACCAGCGCCAAGGCGATCAACAGCGTCTTTACAATTTCATGGATGCCCTCGGTAATGGCCCGCGTCGTATCAAGACCGACGACATAATCGAGACCAGCCGGGAATTGCCCCTTAGCCTGTTCCATGACTCTCCTGACACCGTTGGCCGTTTCGATGGCGTTCGTGCCGGGCAACTGATAGATACCAAGATTGGCGGCAGGTTTCCCGTTCAGACGCCCCCTGAACGTATAAACCTGCGAGCCCATTTCAATGCGGGCCACATCATTCAGGCGAACAACCGATCCGTCGGAGTTGGCCCGCAGAACGATCTGCCCGAATTCTTCCGGCGTGATCAGACGGCCCTGGGCTCTGACGGAATAGGTGAACTCCTGGCCCAGAGGCGCGGGTTCAGCGCCGATCTGCCCTGCCGGATTAACCGCATTCTGTTTCTGGACTGCATCGATGACCTGGGGAACAGTTATTGCGAGCTTCGCCAGTATATCGGGTTTGACCCAGATACGGATCGCATACATGCCGGAGCCCCAGACCGTGGCCATGCCGACGCCTGGCACGCGCAGCAGTTGATCGACCAGGTTAATATAGGCATAGTTCGCCAGAAATTTGGCGTCAAGGGACTCGTTGGGTGAATACACGGAAAGGATCATCAGGGGGGCGGAACGCGCCTTCTGGACCGTGACGCCGTAATTGCGCACATCCGGGGGAAGCTGAGGCTGAGAAAGACTCTGCCGGATCTGGGTGAGCACCAGGTCCGTATTCGGACTGGTCGCAACATCGAAGCTGGTCGTCAGCCGCATGGTACCGTTATTGGCGTTGAGGGAGTACATGTAATTCATGTTGTCCACGCCGCTGAGCTGCTGCTCGATGGGGGTCGCCACGGACTGCTCGACGGTCTCGGCATCCGCACCTGTATAAGTCGTATAGATCTGAATCTCAGGGGGCACGATCTCCGGGAACTGGGCGATGGGCAGACCGACCAGCGCCACTATGCCCACAATGATGAACATAATGGAAATCACCATGGCAACAATGGGACGGTTGATGAAGAACTTAGACATAACGGCCTACTGTTGCCCCGGCCCGGATTGCACCGATTTCTGTTGTTCGGCGCTCGAGACGGTGCCATTGGCGGATGGTACGTAAGGCTGCGGCTTCACGATCATGTCCTGCTTTACCTTCTGGAACCCTTCCACGACCACTTTATCTCCCTGCTTAAGCCCCTCGTCAATCACCCAGAGGCTGTCGATTCGTTCAGCCGGTTTTACCGATCTTATATCGATTTTATTATCGGGGCCTACAACGGCCACCTGATAGCCCCCCTGAAGTTCTGTTACTGCTCGCTGGGGTATCAGCAATGCGCTTTCCTTAATTTTACTTCTAGCACGGACCTTGGTAAATTGTCCCGGTCGAATAATGTTTCCGGGATTGTTGAAAAAGGCCGCGAGTTTTATGGTGCCTGTCTTCACATCCACCTGACGGTCAGCAAGGGCAAAGTATCCTTTATATCGATGTACGAGGCCTGACGATAGAATCAATTCCAGGGGAATGTTCTTGAAACTGGGCCCGCCGTTTCCGACAATCTTGAGGTACTCCTGTTCACCGACAGATACATAGACCTTAATAGGATCAAGGGTTGATACCGTCGTAAGTTCCTCGATCAATCCGGGACCGACGAGATTCCCGATCTGGGTCTTGGCAATGCCGGCGATGCCATCAACGGGAGAGGTAATCTTCGTGAAGCCTACGTCCAGCTTTGTTTTTTCAACAACTGCTTGTGCCGAAATCACGGCCGCATGCGCTCCCTGTTCACTGCCCACAGCATCGTCCAGGTCTTTTTTACTGATGGCATTCTGCTCTGCCAAGGGCGCGATCCTGGCAAGATTCGCCTTGGCCGTTACCCA
This sequence comes from Syntrophaceae bacterium, assembly GCA_003142635.1. Taxonomy (GTDB): domain Bacteria; phylum Desulfobacterota; class Syntrophia; order Syntrophales; family UBA2185; genus Fen-1135. The sequence goes on from PLMX01000051.1 coordinate 12,504, forward strand.
GCGTGCCTGCTGTTCCTCCAGTTGCCCCTTCGCCTGGTCCAAGGCGGCCTGGAATGTGCGCGGATCGATTTCGAAAAGGATCTGCCCCTTCTTGACAAAATCGCCTTCACGGTAATGCTGCTTGATCAAATAGCCCTGGACCTGGGCCCGAATTGTGGCATTGACCTTACCATCCGTCGTGCCGATCCATTCTGTATATGCAGGGACATTCTGCCGGACGACCGCTACTACTTGCACCATGGGCGGAGAGGAATCCTTCTCCTTTTCTCCCTTTCCGCAGCCGACCATGAGGAAAAAAACCAGGCTCACGGCGGCGATGGAAACCGACACGGCCAGCCGTAGAAATGTCACACCACTGTCCTTTCTTGTCATAGAAATACCCCTTTGCACCTGCCTCACTGTCGAGGAGAACAGATGAATGCGTGATCTCCAGCATCAAACCATCTGTGGGTTTGCATGGATCAACATCTCCCCGGACGATTTCCTTCCGGAATAGTCACAACAATCATTACCAATAGAAAAATAGTCAAGGAAAGCAGCCAATCGTTCATGCCGTCAACTCCAGACCCACCCCTTTGAGAAATATGTCCGAAACGCAACTCACCTTATCACTCAAAGGTGCATCCTGATTTGTAAGCATCCAGTAATAAAAGAATGACCGGATGATGCCCAAAAGTGTGTAAGCCATCATGCGTGGATCGCCACTCTTCAATGTTCTTGTCTCCATCCCGAAGCGCATGATGCCTTCCACAAAACCGATGTGGTTAACGTAGTCCGCTATCAGTTTATCCCTCAGAATCGTCCCCTTATCTGAGAGAGTCAAACCCTCGCCGCGTATAAGAAGGTCGCAGAAATCGACGTTGTTTTCTACGAAGTGAAAATGTGATTCCACTAACTTCTCGATCTTATCCGTTGGTTTCTCTTCCCTGCTCACAGAGTTCCTGATTTCGGAATACATCCTGTCAATCTTCTCGCTTACCATGACATTGTACAGGGTTTCCTTGCCCTCAAAGAACTGATACAGCGTACCCGTGGCAAAACCGGATGCACTGGCAATCTCTGCCATGGTCGTATTATGGAATCCCTTTGCAGCAAATATCTTTTCCGCCTGACTGAGAATTTCAGTCCGCCGGAGTTGAAATTCCATCTCTTTTCTTTTTGATTTTTCCATAACAGAATTTTTATTCAAATATTATAATAAGCATTCAAATAGTGAATTAGCGTTCAGTAATCATATAATCTGTATTATTTGTCAAGAAAAAACTCTTATATGTGTTGAGATTGTAGTTTGAAACCACCCTGCCGACCAGTCGGCAAAGAAAGAATGAAGATTATGGTTGCATCCTGCAGTGGATACCGATGTCAGGTTTTGTAATTAAGGTAGTCAATGATTGACTGATTTTGAGAACTATGAAAGATTGTAAACGGTAAAGGCTGCCGCCGGGAAGCTAGTGTAGTGCGTCAGAAGTCCCTTTACATAGAATTTCATACCATATTGCAGGTTGAATTCATCCGACGCAAGCTGGAAGGCAGTTCCAGCTGAGATGCTACACGAAACTTATGTAAAGAAGCGTTGGACGCACTACAGGGCTGTAAACGGAGAAAACAAACTTCAACCTGTCGTATCGGCGGAAACCGCTCTACCCGCCTTAGAATAGAAAAGCTATGAGCACTCAAGCACTGTTGTTAGTTATGTCGGCGGCGTTGTTGCATGCCGTATGGAATCTCATCTTTAAAAAAACTAACGGCGGACTTCCTTTTGTCTGGTTGGTTTCTTTAGCTTCTGCAGTCATCTATCTCCCCTTCGTCATTTGGCAACTTGCACAAAGCCAAGCATCATTGACAGGCGTCATGTATGGCTTCGCATTGGCAAGCGCCGTACTCCATTTGTTGTATTTTATAGTCCTGCAAATCGGCTACAGAAAAGCGGACCTTTCTTTCGTATATCCTATGGCACGGGGAACCGGGCCATTGCTTTCGGCAACCGGCGCCGTATTGTTTTTCGGTGAAAGACCGGGCTGGATGGCTATTTCCGGCATCGTATTGATCGTGACCGGCGTCTTTATAATGACCGGTCTAAGATTGCGCTTATCCGATAACGAAAGGTTGAAAACCGGGATTGTTTACGGGACTATCACGGGTTTGTTTATTGCCGCATACACGTTATGGGATAAAATAGCCGTAACGGACTACAATGTTTCAGCACTGATACTCACATTTGCATCCATGCTGTTGCCGTTATTGGTACTGCTTCCCAAGGCAGTAAAAGAAAAACAGGAAATAAGGCGTGAGATACAACAACACTGGAAACATGCTGTCGCCATAGCAGTGCTCGCGCCGCTTTCCTTTATTCTCGTTCTGACCGCGCTGAAAACAACTCCCGTAAGTTATGTGGCGCCGGCACGCGAACTTAGCATTGTCTTTGGCGTATTTTTCGGGACCGGTCTTTTGAAGGAAGCAGATGCAAAAAAGAGAATTATTGCCGCAATCATAATGCTGCTCGGCATATCCTTCTTAGCAATAGGATAAACAAAGGCGCTGGATCAGCATCGCGCCGACATGTAGCCGTATTTTTCCTACACAGTTTACCTCTTCCTTTCGGTGATTTTGTGATATACGGCATTCATGGAAAAGATTGATGCACGCAAACATAGTCCGGAGACGCAATATGAGATCAGGAAGCAAGTTGTTCGTCTTCGGAAGCAGGGG